>NZ_JBDKSX010000018.1:0-5043 GCF_039680435.1 Mizugakiibacter sp.
CGGCCGGTCGCCGGCGCCGGCGGCGAGCGCGGCCTGCGCCTGCGCCTGCGCGCGCGCGGCCGCATCGGCGGCGCGGCGCAGGCTCCGCCAGCCGCGGTCGCGCGCCGCGTAGTCGGCGCGCGCCGCATCCATGCCGCCGAGGATCGCGGCCTGGCGCTGGCGCACCGCAGCCGCGGCTTCGTCGCGTGCGGCAGCGGCAGCGCGGATCGTCGCGCCGGCGCCGTGGAACAGCGGCAGTTCGACGTCGACGCCGAAGCTGAACTTGCGGTCGCCGCGGTCGTAGATGTAGCCGGGCGCGACGCCGAGCTGCGGCCAGCGCGTGCCGGCCGCCTCGCGCAACTGCGCCTCGGCGCCGCGGTAGCGCGCCAGCAACGCCTGCAGGTCGAGCCGGTTCCACGCCGCGTCCTCGGCCAGCGCGGCCGGCGGCAGCGCGTCGGGCGCGGGCGGCGCGTCGAGACCGGGCCATTCCAGCCGGGCGTCGGCGAGCGCCGCACGCGGCACGCCCAGCGCGCCGGCCAGCGCATGTTCGGCGGCGACGCGTGCCTGTGCGCGCGCCTGCGTTGCGGCGGCGGCACGCGCAGCGGCATCCTGCGCCAGCAGCCATTCGCTGCGATCGCTCTCGCCGGCGGCGAGGCGGCGCTGCGCGCTGGCCGACCAGGCGGCGTCGGCGGCGGCGGCTTCGGCCGCAAGCGTCTCCGCGCGGCGCGCGAGCAGCACGCCGCGCAGCGCGCCGACGGCGCGGCTGCGGCTGGCCCATACCGCTTCGGCAGCGTCGTAACCCGCCGCGGCGGTCGCCGCCTCGGCCCCGGCGCGTCGCGCCGCGCGCTGACCGGGATGCAGCAACTGGAACGCCAGGCCGAGCGTGATCGTCCACGGCGAAGCGGCGCCGCCGGCCGCGGCCTGGTAGACCTTTTCCGGGGTCAGCGACAGGGTCGGGTTGGCGCGCTGTACGGCGCGTTCGGCATCGGCGGCCGCGCGCATCGCGGCCGCGCGCGCGCTGGCCAGCGCGGGATCGAAGTACAGCGCGGCGACGGTAACGCGATCCGGCGTCCACGCCGCTTCGGGTGCGGCATCCAGCCCGAAGCGATCGAGCAGCGCGCGCAGCCCCGGGTCGTCCAGCCGCCGCGCGCCGAGCGCGCGCGCGCCGGCTTGCGCATCGTACGGCGCCGACGGCACGCTGGCGCATGCGGCGACGAGCGTTGCCAGCAACGCCGCGGCGCATGTCCGCAGGATGCACCTGCGCGCGGACGCGGGTGCAGGCGGCACGACGGTGGGCAGCTTCATGTCGTCACAACCGTGCTGAATTGGCGTGTCGCGAACCTTGCGTGCGGACGTGCGCAGCGCAGGCGCACCGTATCGGGTCTGCAGCCTAGCAGCCCGCGCCGCCGCTCGCTGCGCAAACGTGACTTCTGGGGCACGCGAGCGCGCAGCGCCGGAGCGCAGGCTTGCGCGCTTCCGCCATGGCGTGGCGACGCTGCGCGCGCCACGCCTTCCCGACCCGCGAGGGATCCATGCCCGCACGACCGTATACCGCTCCGCTCGCCGCCGCCCTGGCACTCGCGCTTGCCACGTTCGCCGTGGCGGCACAGACGCCAGACGCATTGTCGGAAGGGCATCCGTTTGCGCACCTCGCCGCGCGCAATATCGGCCCCGCTTCCGCGGGCGGCCGCGTCGCCGCGGTAGCCGGCATCGCCGGCGATCCGCGCACCTATTACGTCGGCGCGGGCGGCGGCGGCGTGTTCAAGACCACCGACGGCGGGCTGAGCTGGAAGCCGGTCTTCGAGCACGAGGCGACGTCCTCGATCGGCGCGATCGCGCTGGCGCCGGGCAATCCGAACCTGGTCTGGGTCGGCACCGGCGAGGCGAACATCCGCAACGACGTCGTCGACGGCGCCGGCGTGTACCTGTCGACCGACGCCGGACAGAGCTGGAAGCGCATGGGCCTGGCCGACGTCGGCCAGATCGGCCGCATCGTGGTCGATCCGCAGGATGCCGACCACGTGCTGGTCGCCGCGCTCGGCCACACCTGGGGCCCGAACGCCGAGCGCGGCGTGTTCGAGACGCGCGACGGCGGCAAGAGCTGGAAGAAGGTGCTGTTCGTCGACGACAAGAGCGGCGCCATCGACGTCGCCTTCCAGCCCGGCAATCCGAAGGTGCTGCTGGCCGCGACCTGGCAGGTGGTGCGCCATCCATGGGGCCTCGAGGACGGCGGCGCCGGCAGCGGCCTGTGGCGCTCCAGCGACGGCGGCGACACCTGGACGCGGCTGGGCGAAGGCCTGCCGAAGGCGCCGCTGGGGCGCATCGCGCTGGCGTTCGCGCCCGCGCAGCCCGACCGCGTCTACGCGCTGGTCGAGGCCAAGCGCGGCGACGGCCTGCTGTACCGCTCCGACGACCTCGGCGCGCACTGGAACAAGGTCAACGAGAACTACGCGCTGGACGTGCGCCCGTTCTACTTCTCGCAGATCCGCGTCGATCCCGCCAACGCCGACCACGTGTACTTCCTGTCGTTCAACCTGTGGCAGTCGTTCGACGGCGGCAAGACCGCCAGTCTCGCCGACAAGGGCGTGCATCCCGATCACCACGCGCTGTGGATCGATCCGGCCGACCCGAAGCGCCTGCTGCAGGGCAACGACGGCGGCGCCTACCTGAGCCTCGATGGCGGCGCATCGTGGCGCTTCCTCGACGGCATGCCGATCGAGCAGAGCTACACGGTGGCCGCGGATTCGCGCGAGCCCTACGGCCTGTGCACGGGCCTGCAGGACAACTTCGCCTGGTGCGGCGCCTCCAGCACCCTGGCCGACGGCGCCGTCGGCGCCTACGACTGGGAAGCCGTGCTGAGCGGCGACGGCGAATACGCGGTACCGGCGCCGAGCGATCCCGACATCGTCTACGCCGACGTGCAGGACGGCGCGATCTTCCGCATCGACCGCCGGACCCACCAGACCCTGCTGGCGATGCCCTACCTGCACAGCCCGGGCTTCATCAACGACCTCGCCACCGCCGACCAGGCGATCCGTTTCAACTGGACCAGCCCGATCCTGGTCGACCCGCACGACGCCGACACCGTCTACCTCGGCGGCAGCAAGCTGCTGAAGTCGACCGACGGCGGCGCCCACTGGCAGCCGGTCAGCGGCGACCTCACGCGCAACGACAAGAGCAAGCAGCAGCTCTCCGGCGGCCCGATCAACAAGGACCTGTCGGGCGCCGAGACCTACGACACGATCCTGTCGCTGGCGATGGCGCCGGCCGACCCGAAGGTGATCTGGGCCGGCACCGACGACGGCCTGGTGCAGGTCACCCGCGACGGCGGCGCGCACTGGTCGAACGTCACCCCGCACGGCGCGCCGGCGTGGGCGCGCGTCTACCAGATCGACGCGCCCGCCGGCGACGCCGGTACCGCCTACGTGGCGTTCGACGCGCACATGCTCGACGACCACCAGCCCTACGCCTTCAAGACCACCGACTACGGCCGCAGTTGGAAACGCATCGACAAGGGCCTGCCCGAGGCGCCGGTGTTCGTCGTGCGCGCCGATCCGCGCCACGCCGGCGTGCTGGTGGCCGGCACCGCGCAGGGCGCGTGGCTGTCGCGCGACGGCGGCGCGCGCTGGCAGCGCATCGACGCCGAGCTGCCGACCGCACCGGTGTGGGACCTGAAGTTCGTGCGCGACGACCTGGTGCTGGCCACGCACGGCCGCGGCCTGTTCGTGTTCGACCACTTCGACGCGCTGGCGGAAGCCGGCGACGGCGTGCGCGGCGAGAAGCTGCACGTATTCACGCCGCGCGCCGGCACTGAGTACCAGCGCTGGTCGCGCGGCGAGGGCGCCGAGCCGGCGTTCACCGCCGCCAACGCGCCGGACGGGGCGGTGCTCGACTACTGGCTGCCGGAGAAGCTGGAAGCCGATGCCGAGGCGAAGAAGCAGGGCCACACCGCGGTCAAGCTGGTCGTCACCGACGCCGCCGGCCACGTCGTGGCGACGCGCTGGGGCAAGGCCGACGCGGGCGTCAACCGCTTCGTCTGGGACATGCGCTACGACGGCCCGACCAGGCTCGATTTCGAGAAGAAGCCGGAAGGCGTCGATCCCGACGAGGGCGGCGGCGGCGGCGAGGGTCCGATGGTGCTGCCGGGCCGCTACCAGATGGCGGTCAGCGCCGGCGGCGTGACGCGCGCGGCCACGCTCGAGGTGCGCGCCGACCCCAACCAGAAGCCGGCGCTGGATGCGCAGCGCGCAGCGCTGGCCGCGGCGCTGCACGCGCGCGACGAGGCCAGCGCGGTCAACGCCATGCTGAATCGCCTGCATGCACTGCACGCCGCGCTGGCGCGCTTCGAGGATGCCGCCGGCGACGGCGACGATAGCGCCCGCTACGCGGCGATCCTCGCCCGGGCCAAGGCGCTGGACGCCAAGCTGACGGCGCTGCAGGACGCCATGTACCTGCCCGGCGTGCAGCACGATGCGTTCGAGGACGACCTGCACGCGCTGGCCGACCTGCACGGCGCCGCCAACGCCACCGCCGACGCGCTGGCCGGCCTCGGCACGCAGGCGCCGACGCCGCCGCTGCAGGATCTGGTGCGCGAGGTCGACGCGCGCATCGCCGCCAGGCTGGACGCGTTCAACGCGCTGCTGAAGGACGTCGTCGCGTACAACCAGGCGGCCTATGCCGCCGGCGCGCCGACGCTGATGGCCGGCGAGGCGATCGCGGTGAAGACGACCGCGCCGTGAGCGGGCGCGGCGGGGCGGCGCCGCAACGGCGCCGCCCCGAGCGGTTCAGCGCGAGGACACGTACTTCTCGCGGCGGATGTGCGGCACCGGCAGGCCGGCTTCCTTCAGCAGCGTGAAGGTCTGGTCGACCATGTTCGGGTTGCCGCACAGGTAGGCGATGTCGTGCTCGGCGCTGGGCGCGAACTCGGGCAGCACGGTCTGCACGTGGCCGAGGCGGTCGTGCGGGCGCGGATCGGGACGCGCGCCGCGGCTGAGGCAGGGCACGAAGCGGAAGCCCGGGTGCTGGCGCGCGAACGCCTCGAACTCCTCGCCGTACAGCAGCTCC
>NZ_JBDKSX010000019.1:0-3214 GCF_039680435.1 Mizugakiibacter sp.
GGTTCAGCATCAACACCTTCCTGACCAATTGGGAACGGCTGAACAAGAACGGGCCGGGCGCGCGCAACGTCCTGTTCGGCGGCAACAACGCCCTGGGTGGCGAACTGGACAACCTCGTCCGTGTGGCACAGCGGCTTCGCGACGCGCAGGCCATGCGGAACTGGAGCGGCACGGCGCGGGTTGCCGGCATGGGCGCGGGCGCCTTGGCGGCCGGGCAGGACCTGATCGAAGGCGACTGGAAGGGGCTGGCCACCATCGCCGCACTTGGCATCGTGGCGCCGCGCTACGCCGCGCAGATGATCCAGAACCCCGAAGTCGTCCGCTGGCTGGCCGGCGCGACGCGGGTAACTGCCATGCGCGGTTCAATCCCAGACAGCCAATGGGCGCGCCTGTTCGCGGTGGCCGAGGGCAACCCGGAGCTGCGCGATGCGGTGCAGTCCTACCGCGCGGCCTTTATTGCACCAGCGGCGGCGCCGATGCGGCCAGCAGCCATTGCAGCGCCACCAGCCCGATAAGCCCGACGACCGATCCGGCCAGCACCGCAGCGCGCAGCGGCGTCCAATAGGGCAGACCTGCGTGGGTCAACTCGCGGTGCCGTAGTCGCGCCACCAGCACAACGCCCCACACGCAAACGCAGATGATGGCGACTGACGCCAGCGTGCCGCCCATCTAGCGCCACCCCACCCATGCCAGGACAAGCCGCATGACCAAGCGTCTCCTTCTGCCGCGCAGCCAGGCGGTGGGCCTCGACGGCCGCCCGTTGGCCGGCGCGAAGCTTTACACCTACACCACCGGAACGAGCACTCCAAAGCCCGTTTTCACCGACGCGGCCCTCACGATCCCGCACGCGAACCCGGTCATCGCGGACGCCGCCGGCCGCTTCCCGGCAATGTTTCTCGGCTCGGGCGATTACCGCACGATCCTGACCGACGCCGCCGATGTGGTGATTGCCACCGATGATCCGGTGGAGGGCGACGACGCTTCGACCGCGCCGCCCGCCGATCAGGCGTCCGCGCTGCTGGCCGCGCGCCGCAACCGGCTGGTCAACCCGGCCATGCAGATCAGCCAGCAATTCGGCACCGCCAACACCGACATTACGACCGGCTCCGTCTACGCCCTCGATCAATGGGGCGGCACGCTTTCGACCACGCCGGGCGGGACGCTGCGGCTGGCGCAGGTGGCCAGCACGACGCCGGCCGGATCGCCGTTCCGCCTCCGCGCCACGGTGCAGGCGACGGACGTGTCCATTGCGGCCGGCGACCTCTACGTGATCGAGCAGCCGTTGGAGGGGCAGGCGATGGCCGATGCCCGCTTCGGCACGGCGACGGCCCGGCAACTGCTGCTGCGCCTCGGCGTGCGGTCTTCCGTGGCAGGGACGTTCGGCGTCTCGATCAGCAACGCCGCGGGGAACCGATCCTGGGTCGGGCTGCTGACCATCGCGGCCGGCGAGACGAACACCGACGTGGTGCGCACTTTCACCATCCCCGGCGACGTGTCTGGCACCTGGCCGACGACAACGGCGCTCGGGATGGTGCTGCGGGTCGCGCTGGCGGCGGGCGTGTCCTCGCAGGGCGCGACCGGCTGGCAGACGGGCAGCATCCTGACCACGGCGGCGCAAACCAACCTCATGGCGACCGGCAGCGCCACCTTCGACCTGTTCGACGCCGGGCTGTATGTGGACACCGCCGGGCTTGGCCTGTTCCCGCCGTTCGAGGTGCCGGACCCCGCCGACGAGTTGCGACGCTGCCAGCGATACTACGAGACGGGCCGAGCGAACTTCATCGGCTCGGGCCACACGGCGAACGCCTACGTCGGGCAACAGATCACCTTCACCGTGCAGAAGCGCGCTGTGCCGATCATCGTCATGGGCACGGCGACCGAAAACACCAACCTCGCAAACACGACCGTCGATCAGATCACGGTTGATGGGTTCCGGCACTACGGGCAGGTGACCGCCGCCGGGAACGCTTTCATCACGCGGCCTTACGTTGCTGGCGCGAGGATGTAGCGCTATGGCCGATATCGCACCGCGCGAGGAAAAGCCGCGCATCCGCTTTGACGGCACCATCACCGCCGGCAACGTGCTGACCGCCGTCGCGATGGCCGCCGCGCTGATGGTGTGGGGCCTGCGGTTGGAAGGCCGCGTCGAGACGGAGCGCGTCGAGCGCACGCGCATGGAGGCCGAGTTCGCCCGCCGGCTGGAGGCGGACAGCACGCGCGAGCGCGACGGATTTGCCGAGTTGCGCGCCGGCCTGCGCCGGATCGAGGACATCCTTCTGCGCTCCGTGCGCGGCGAGCCTCGGCCCGCACCGTGATCCCCGCCGCCGGGCAGGCGGCATCCATGACAGGAGACACCGCAATGGATCAGGCCCTCTGGTTGGCCCGCGTCCTGCTGATGCAGGCCGGCGCCGTGATGGCGTCGCGCGGCATCGGGGACGCCGCCATGTGGGAGGCGGTGACGGGCGGCGCGATCAGCGTGGCCGCGGCGCTGTGGAGCTACCGCGCGCGTCAGGCCGCGCTGGCGGCGCCGCCGCGATGATGTGGCTTCGTCGCCTGTTCGGCTGGGGCAGTCCGGGCCGGTCTGAGGCGCCGCCAGCGCCGGCCGAAGTAAATCGGGGTAAACTCGGCCAAACTCCATCAAAGGCGCCGCAGCACAAGGAAGGCGAGGGGCCGGCAACGCCCCCCGCCGTGCCTGTGCTGACCGTGGGGGAGGCCGCCGCGCCTCCCCTGCCTGCGTCTGTGCCGCCTGCGGCGGTGCAGATCGTGGCCGAGTTCGAGGGCTACAAGCCGACCGCCTATCTTTGCCCGGCCGGCGTGTGGACCATCGGCTATGGCTCGACGCGATGGGACAACGGCAAGCCCGTGGTGAAGGGGGATGGCCCGATCACGCAGGACGCCGCGCGCCGGATGCTGCGCCGCGATCTGGAAGACGCCGCGCGCGCGGTGGATCGCCTCGTCACGGTGCCGCTGACGGAGCATCAACGGGCGGCGTTGATCTCGCTCATCTACAACATCGGGGCAGGCGCCTTCGAGCGATCCACGCTGCTGCGGCACCTCAACGCCGAACGCTACGTCAGCGCGGCGGGCGAGTTCACGCGGTGGGTGAAAGCGAGAGGCGAGACCTTACCGGGGCTTGTTCGGCGCCGAGCCGATGAGGCCGCGCTATTCTCTGGCCGCGCCGCCTCGTAGCTTCGCACGGTTGCCGTGACCGGGG
>NZ_JBDKSX010000020.1:0-28299 GCF_039680435.1 Mizugakiibacter sp.
AAGGTCGCCATCGTCGCCTGCATGCGCAAGTTGCTCACCATCCTCAATGCCATGGTCCGCGACGGCACACGCTGGAACCCCGATCTGGCAAAACCGGCTTGACGATCAACACAGTTGCTCTCCCGCCGGAGGCGGGCGAGGGAGACAAGAGTCGAAGGCCGCTGCGATGCTCGCCTGCCGAGCCGCCCGCCGCAGGAACACTCGCGAGCAGTATCCGAGTCGGGGATTGCGAATCCCCTAGTTGTCCACCATCGTCCTGAGCGCGAAACCGCAGCCGTTGGCCAGGTCGATGAAGCCTGGGAACGAGGTGGCGACGTTGCTGCAGTTGCCGACGCGCACCGGACCTCGCGCCAGCAGGCCGGCCACGGCGAAGGCCATCGCGCAGCGGTGATCGCCGGCGCTGTCGACCTCGCCGGGGCCGATGGCGCCGCCCTCGATCGCCGCGCCGTCGGGGCGTTCCTCGACACGCACGCCGAGCGTGCGCAGGCCGTGCGCCATCACCGCGATGCGGTCGGACTCCTTCACGCGCAGTTCGTCCGCGCCGCGGATGGTCGTGCTGCCGCGCGCGGCAGCGGCGGCCACGAACAGGGCCGGGAATTCGTCGATCATGTCGGCCACCAGCGCCTCGGGCAGGTCGATGCCGGTCAGCGGCGCGTGGCGCACGATCAGGTCGGCAACCGGCTCGCCGCCCTCCTCGCGCGGATCATCCTCGCGGATGTCGGCGCCCATGCGGCGCAGCGCGGCGAGCAGGCCGGTGCGGCGCGGATGCAGGCCGACCCTGCGCAGGCGCAGCTCCGAGCCGGGGACCAGCGTGGCGGCGACGATGAAGAACGCCGCCGAGGAAAAATCCGCCGGCACCTCGACATCGGTGGCGCGCAGGCGCCCGCCGCCGCCGGCCAGTCGCGCCCAGCCGGGGCCGCAGGCGACCGGCCAGCCGAACGCGCCCAGCATGCGCTCGGTGTAGTCGCGGGTCGGACGCAGCTCGCGCACCGCGGTTTCGCCCCCGGCGTACAGGCCAGCCAGCAGCACGGCGGACTTGACCTGCGCGCTCGCCACCGGCGGCGCGTAGGCGATGCCGTGCAGGCGCCGCCCGCCGCGGATGCGCAGCGGCGGCAAGCCGCCCGGTTCGGTTTCGATGCTTGCGCCCATCGCGGTCAGCGGTTCGATCACCCGCCCCATCGGCCGCCGCGACAGCGAGGCGTCGCCGACCAGTTCGGCGTCGAACGCCTGCCCGGCCAGCAGGCCGGCCAGCAGGCGCATGCCTGTGCCCGAGTTGCCGCAGTCCAGCGGGCGTTCGGGCGCGGCCAGCCCGTGCAGGCCGACACCGTGCACGATGCGCTCGCCCGGCGAGGGTGCCTCGACGCGCACGCCCATGCGCGCGAACACGGCGGCGGTGGCGCGGGTGTCCTCGCCCTCGAGGAAGCCGCGGATACGCGAAGCGCCGTCGGCCAGCGCCGCCAGCATCACCGCGCGATGCGAAACCGACTTGTCGCCGGGCACGGCGAGCTCGCCGCGCAGCGGGCCGGAGGGCGCGCTGATCCAGTCCATGGTTGCGCTCACGGCAGCGCCTCCAGCAGGCGCCGGTTTTCGCCGCGGCTGCCGACGCTGACACGCAGCGTGTGCGGCAGGCCGTAGCCGTCCATTGGCCGCACCACCACGCCATGCGCGAACAGGTGGCGCTCCAGCGGCGCGGCGGCGCGGTCGAGGTCGAGCAGCAGGAAGTTGGTCTGCGAGGGCAGCGCGGCGTAGCCGCGTGCGCGCAGTTCCGCGCCCAACCAGGCACGCTCGTCGCGATTGGAGGCGCGCACCCGTTCGAGGTGCGCGCGGTCGCCCAGCGCGGCCTCGGCCGCCGCCAGCGCGAGGCTGTTGACGTTGAAGGATTCGCGCAGGCGCTCCAGCACCGCCGCCACCGTCGGATGGCTGATCATGCAGCCGACGCGCAGGCCGGCCAGCCCGTAGGCCTTGGAGAAGGTGCGCGTCACGATCAGATTGGGATGGCCCTCGGCGAAGCGCAGCGCCGTGCCCAGCCCCGGTGCGTCGACGTATTCGTGGTAGGCCTCGTCGACCACCACCAGCACGTCGCGCGGCACGCGTGCAAGCAGTTCCGCCAGCGCGGCGTCGTCGAACCAGGTGCCGGTCGGATTGTTGGGGTTGGCCAGATAGACGATGCGCGTGTCCGCGCGCACCGCCGTCGCAAGCGCGTCGAGGTCGTGGCCGTAGGGCGCGGTCGGGTGCGTGCGCGGCAGCGCCGGCACGACGATCGCCTCAGCGCCGGCGGCGGCCGCGGCGATCGGGAACACGGCGAAGCCGTGCTGCGAGAACGCCACCGAATGCGCGGCGTCGGCGAAGCATTGCGCCAGCAGCATCAGCAATTCGTGCGAACCGTTGCCGAGCGTGATGCGCGCGGCGTCCACGCCGAACCGTGCCGCCAGCGCCGCCTTCAGCGCCGCGCCGCGCGGGTCCGGATAGCGAAACGCGTCCGCCAGCGCCGCGCGCACGGCATCGAGCGCGAGCGGGCTGGGACCGAGCGGATTCTCGTTCGAGCCCAGTTCCGCCAGCGTCGCGCCGAAGCGCCGGCGCAGCGCCGGCAGATCATGGCCGGGATCGTAGGCGCGCAGCGTCGCCGCTGCCGCGTTCGCCAGTCGGGCCGCGTCGAAGCTCATCCGTCGATCACGCGCACCGCGAGAATGCCGTCGATCGCTCCGATCGTGCGCACCAATGTGGGCGGTACCGCGGCGTCGACGTCGACCAGGTTGTAGGCAAGTTCGCCGCGCGAGGCGTTGTGCATCTGCGCGATGTTGACGCCGGCCTCGCCGAGCGCGTGCGAGAGCTGGCCGATCATGTTCGGCCGGTTGGCGTTGGCGATGCAGATGCGCGTGCGGCCTTCGCGCGGCATGCGGATCGACGGGAAGTTGACCGCATGCTGGACGTTGCCGTGCTCGAGGAAGTCGCGCAGTTGCTCCACCACCATCACCGCGCAGTTCTCCTCGGCCTCGCCGGTGGAGGCGCCAAGGTGCGGCAGCGCGATCACGCGCGGATGGCCGAGCAGGTCGGCATGCGGGAAGTCGGTGACGTAGCGGCGGATGCGTCCGTCGCCCAGGCCGGCGACGAGTGTCTCCATGGCGACGATGCCGTCGCGGGCGAAGTTGAGCAGCACCACGCCCGGCTTCGCCACCTGCAGCGCGGCGGCGCCGAACAGACCGCGGGTGGCATCGTTCAACGGCACGTGGAAGCTGACGTAATCGCTGGTCGCGAACAGTTGGTTGAGCGAGGCGGCGCGCTGCACGCTGGCGTCGAGCTGCCAGGCGCCCTCGACGGTCATGTGCGGGTCGAAGCCGACCACGCGCATGCCGAGCGCGTAGGCGGCGTTGGCGACCTTGACGCCGATCGCGCCCAGGCCGACCACGCCGAGCGTCTTGCCGGCCAGTTCGCCGCCGACGAAGCGCTTCTTCTCGGCTTCGACGTGGTGGTCCAGCTCGGCATCCGGCTGCAGCGTGTGCACGAACGCCAGCGCGTCGGCCAGGTTGCGCGCGGCCAGCAGCATGCCGGCGACGACCAGCTCCTTCACCGCGTTGGCGTTGGCGCCGGGCGCGTTGAACACCGGCACGCCGCGGCGCGACAGCTCGGCCACGGGGATGTTGTTGACGCCGGCGCCGGCGCGCGCAACCGCCTTGACCGTGGCCGGGATCGGCCGTGCGTGCAGGTCCGCCGAGCGCAACAGGATCGCGTCCGGCGCGTCGAAGCGCTCGCCGATCTGGTAGCGCGCCGGAGGCAGCCGCTCGAGGCCGGCGCGCGCGATGGTGTTGAGGGTCTGGATCGTGAACATGGTGTCTCTTCGGTGAAATCGCGGCCCGCCCTCCCCCGGCGCCGCCGCGCGGCGTCTGCTGACGCCGATGCCGCTTCCCTGCTTGTCGTTATGGTCGTGCCTCGGCGTCAGCCGTGCTGCCGCATGAATTCGCGCATGAACCCGACCAGCGCCTCGACCGCCTGCAGCGGCACCGCGTTGTACAGCGAGGCGCGCATGCCGCCGACCGCCTTGTGGCCCTTCAGCGCCAGCAGACCGGCGCGCTCGGACTCTTCCAGGAAGGCCTTGTCGAGCGCGGCGTCGTGCAGGGTGAACGGCACGTTCATGCGCGAGCGCGCGGCCGGATCGACCGGGTTGCAGTAGTAGCCGCCGGAGCCGTCGATGCAGGCGTACAGCAGCTCGGCCTTGCGCCGGTTGCGCTCCGCCATCGCCGCCAGGCCGCCCTGCGCCTTCAACCACTTGAACGTGAGCCCGGCGATGTACCAGCCCCAGGTGTTGGGCGTGTTCAGCATGGAACCCTGGGCGGCATGCTCGGCGTAGCGGAAGATCTTCGGCAGCGGCCGCGGCTGGCGCGCCAGCAGGTCCTCGCGCACGATCATCACCACCAGGCCGGCGGGGCCGATGTTCTTCTGCGCGCCGGCGTAGATCAGCCCGAAGCGGCCGACGTCCAGCGGTTCCGAGAGGATGTTCGACGACATGTCCGCAACCAGGGGCACATCGCCAACGCGGGGAATATCGCGGTACTCGACGCCGTGGATGGTTTCGTTGGTCGTGATGTGCACGTAGGCTGCGCCGGGATTGAGATCCCACTCCGCGCGCGGCGGCAGCCGCGTGTAGCCCTGCGCCGCGGAACTGGCGGCGACGCGCGCCTGCACGTAGGGCGCGGACTCCCGCACCGCCTTCTCGCTCCAGTGTCCGCCGACGATGTAGTCGGCGCTCTGGCCGTCGGCGGCGAGATTCATCGGGATCTGCGCGAAGTGCTGGGTGGCGCCGCCCTGCAGGAACAGCACTTTGTAACCGGCGGGTACGGCGAGCAGGTCGCGCAGGTCGCGTTCGGCCTGCTCGGCCAATGCGATGAAGGCCTTGCCGCGATGCGACAGTTCCATCACCGAAGCGCCGATGCCGTGCCAGTCCAGCAGATCGCGCTGGGCCTCGCGCAGTACCTCCTCGCTCAGCGCGGCCGGACCGGCGCTGAAGTTCCATACTCGGGCCACGGTGCCGTTCCTCTTCGCTTCACGCCGCGCATGCGGCAATGCAACATGAACACAAGCCGGCGCGCTTCACAAGGGGCTCGCGCAACCCGCTGTAAGCACGCGGCCGACGCGCCGGTCCCGATGGCATGACACCCGTGGAGGCCGCATGCTGATCCGCCGACCGCCAGACATTCTTCCCGGCGAAATCACGCCCGAAGGCGTCCATCGCCGCCGCCGGGCGATCCTCAAGGCGCTGGCGCTGGGCCCGCTGGCGCTGGCCGGCTGCGGACGCGGCGCGGAGAGCCAGGCGGTCCCCGCCGACGGCGGCGGCGCGCTGGAGATCGCAAAACGCGGCGCCAACGTCGTCGGCGAGCCGATGACCGACATGGACGCCGCCACCCGCTACAACAATTACTACGAGTTCGGCACCGCCAAGGACGATCCGGCGAAGAATTCCGGGCGATTCCGGCCTGAACCGTGGAGCGTCGAGATCGCCGGCGAGGCGGAAATCACCGGCCGCTTCGCGCTGGAGGACCTGCTGAAACCGCACCCGCTGGAGGAACGCGTCTACCGCATGCGCTGCGTGGAAGCGTGGTCGATGGTGATCCCGTGGGTCGGCTTTCCGCTGGGCGACCTGCTGAAGCGCTTCCGTCCGACCTCGAAGGCGAAGTACGTCGCCTTCACCACCGTGAACCGGCCGGGCGAGATGCCCGGGCTGGCCTACCCGGTGCTGGACTGGCCGTACACCGAGGGCCTGCGCATCGACGAGGCGATGCACCCGCTGGCGATCCTCGCCGTCGGCCTGTACGGGCGCACGCTGCCCAACCAGAACGGCGCGCCGCTGCGCCTGGTGTTGCCGTGGAAGTACGGCTTCAAGGGCATCAAGAGCATCGTGCGCATCGCCTTCACCGAGCGCCAGCCGGCCACCGCGTGGAACCGCGCCGCCCCCGACGAGTACGGCTTCTACGCCAACGTCAATCCGGCGGTGGACCATCCGCGCTGGAGCCAGGCCACCGAACGCCGCATCACCGGCACGGGCTTCGGCCTGTTCGGCAACCGCATCGCCACGCGGCCGTTCAACGGCTACGCCGAGCAGGTCGCGTCGCTGTATGCCGGCATGGACCTCAGGCGGGACTTCTGATGGCGCGCCGCCGGGACTGGGTGGCCCTGAGCAAGCCGCCGCTGTTCGCCCTGTGCCTGCTGCCGCTGGTGCTGCTGGCCTGGAACGCGGCGCAGGGCACGCTCGGCCCCGACCCGGTGGCGCAGCTCGAGCACCGCAGCGGCGATTGGGCGCTGCGCCTGCTGCTGGCCACGCTGGCGGTGACGCCGCTGCGCCGCGTCACCGGCGTGTCGAAGCTGGTGCGCTATCGGCGCCTGCTCGGCCTGTTCGCATTCTTCTATGTCTGCGTGCACATGGGCATCTATCTGGTGATCGATCTCGGCGGCTTCTGGTCGCAGATCTTCGCCGAGATCGCCAGGAAGCCCTACATCACCGTCGGCTTCACCGCATGGCTGCTGCTGATCCCGCTGGCGCTCACCTCGACCAAGGGCATGATGCGGCGGCTCGGCCGGCGCTGGCAGCAGATGCACCGCATCGTCTACCTCATCCCGCTGCTGGGCGTGCTGCACTACGCCTGGATGGTGAAGTCGGGCAACGCGATCGCCAACCGCGAGCCGCTGTACTACGGCGCCGCGTTCGCCGCGCTGATGCTGTGGCGGATACCCTGGGCGCGCCTGCGCGACGGCCTGCGGGCGCTCAGGGCCGGAACAGCAGCAGCAGCGCGATGCCCAGACCCAGCAGCGCGGCGGTGACGATCAGCCACCATACTTCGCCGCGTGGGCCGGCGGTGTCCTCGGGGAAGGCCGCCTCGTGCGGCACGAACGCGACCCGCTGCCGCGCCAGGCTGGCCTCGGCCTGCAACCCGGGCGCCTCGATCACGTAGCGGTGCGCGCCGACGCACAACTGGTCGCCGGGCGCCAGCCGCGCCTGGCGCGCGGCGACGCCGTTGATCTGCACGATGGTGCCGCGCGTCTCCAGCCACAGCGCGCCATCGCGCAGCTCGACCGCGACGCCGGCCGGCGCCAGCTCGGCCAACGGCAGGTCGAGCCGACCGTCGATTCCCAGCAGGTGGCCCGACAGCGGCCCAGCCACCGCGCGCAGCGCGGCGCGGCCGGGGCGGTCGCCGGTCTCCACCGGCGCGGCCGGCGGGGTGCGCTCCGCTTCGGCGCCGGGATCGGGCTGCAGCAGGCACTTCGCCGAACCGACGCTGAGCACGTCGCCGAAGCGCAGCAGGGCTTTCTCGCGCACCGGCCGCGCGTTGACGTGGACGCGGCTCGCGCCGGGCTCGACCGCGAGCACCAGCCCGCGCCGGTCCTGGAACAGGGTGAGATGGTGCGCGGCCACCTCTGCCGCGCGCAGCACGACGTCATTGTCGGGCGCGGAGCCGACGCGCAGCCGCTCGGCCGCACTGTCGACGTCGGGGTGCTCCCCGTTCAGGAAAACGATCCGCATGCCGGCCCTCTCTGCGCCGCGCGAACTGTAGCACGGCAAATCCCGCCCTCGGCCGCGTATGATCGGGCGGCCTCCCGGAACGGATCGCTTCATGCCAAGCATCGACATCCAGCGCAAGCACGGCCTGGGCCTGAAGAAGGCGCGCGCGGTCGTGGACGACGTTGCCTACGCGATGGCGGAGAAGTTCGAGATCGAGAGCAGTTGGGACGGCAATACCCTGGTGTTCGTGCGCTCGGGCGTGAGGGGCGGCATCGTCATCGCCGCGGACAGCGTGCGCGTGCACGCCGACCTCGGCTTCATGCTGCTGATGATGAAGCCGATGATCGAGGACGAGATCCGGCGCCGGCTCGACGAGCATTTCGCGTGATGGATGTCGCTCACACGCAGGCTTGTAGGGACGGCCGCGACCGCTACAATCCCGTGTCGATGCGCCTGGGGAACCTTCCATGCTGCTGCTGAACGCCGCGCACCCGCCCCGCGGCAAGCGCGAACGCCAGCGCATCGGCCTGGCGATCGCCGGCGGCGGTCCGATCGGCGCCATGTGGGAGCTGGGCGCGCTGCGCGCGCTCGAGGACAGCATCGTCGGACTGGACCTGGACACGCTCGACGTCTACGTCGGGGTCAGCTCCGGCTCGTTCCTCGCCGCCGGACTGGCCAACGGCATCTCGACGGTGGAGATGACGCGCATCTTCCTGACCGGGGATTCGGCCGACATCCCGTTCCGCCCCGAGGACTTCATGCGTCCGGCGGTGCTGGAATACGTCAAGCACGCGGCCACCCTGCCGCGCGCGTTCCTCGAATGGGTCTGGGCGGCCGCGCGCAATCCGTTCGACACCCGCCTGTCCGACGTGCTGCTGCGCATGGGCAGCCTGCTGCCCACCGGCATGTTCGACAACGACTCGGTGGAAGGTTTCCTGCGCCGCGTGCTGGCGAAGGACGGCCGCACCAACGACTTCCGCGCGCTGCAGCGCAAGCTCTACGTGGTGGCGGTGGAGCTGGACTCCGGCAAGGCGGTGCGCTTCGGCTCGCCGGGGCTGGACCACGTGCCCATTTCGCGCGCGGTCGAGGCCAGTGCGGCCCTGCCCGGCCTGTATCCGCCGGTCAAGATCGGCGGCCGCTGGTACGTGGACGGCGCGCTGGCGCGCACCCTGCACGCATCCGCCGCATTCGACGAGGGCGTGTCGCTGGTGCTCGGCGTGAATCCGCTGGTGCCGTTCGATGCCGACCTCGCCCAGGCCGCCGGCCGCAGGATTCCGGACACCCTGGCCCGCGGCGGACTGCCCGGCGTCCTCTCGCAGACCTTCCGCACCCTGCTCACTTCACGCATGCAGACCGGGCTGAGCAAGTACGCGCACAACTATCCTCGTGCGGACATGGTGCTGGTCGAACCGCACCCCGACGACGTCGAGCTGTTCTTCACCAACATCTTCAGCTACACCCAGCGCGTGCGCATCGCCGAGCTGGCGTTCCGCACCACCCGCCACGACCTGGCCGCGCGCGCCGCCGAACTGACGCCGCTGCTGGCCCGCCACGGCCTGGCGCTGGACATGGAGCGCCTGGCCACCGCGCGCACCCTGCACGCCAGCCTGCCGGTCTACACCGGCGCCGCGCGCTCGGCCGCGGCGCTGGCCGATGCGCTGGACGAGCTGGACAGCGCGTTGCGCCAGCGCCGCACGCGCGGCCCGCGCTCGCGCCGTCCGCGCCGGCCCAAGGCGACGCCTCCGCGCGACGAAGGCAGCCACGCCGCGGGCTGACGAAACTTTAACCGCGCCGCCCGACGTGGCAGAATCGCCGCCTTCCGCCGCGCTTTCGCGGCGTGCCGAACACGGATACATGGCCAAAGACGACGTCATCGAAATGGAAGGCACGGTGCTGGAGACGCTTCCCAACACCATGTTCCGCGTGCAGCTGGAGAACGGGCACGTCATCACCGCGCACATTTCCGGGCGCATGCGCAAGCACTACATCCGCATCCTTACCGGCGACAAGGTGCGCATCGAGATGACGCCCTACGATCTGACCAAGGGCCGGATCACCTACCGCATGAAATGAGAAAGGGCGGGATATCCCCGCCCTTTCCGCATCCGCCGCATTCGCCGCGCCTACTCGACCACGGCCGGCAATTTCTCCGCCGCTTCGGTTTCGACGAACAGCTCGCCGTCGCGCACGCCGAGCCTGACCTTGCCGCCGCCGGCCAGCTTGCCGAACAGCAGCTCGTCGGCAAGCGGGCGCTTGACGTGTTCCTGGATCACCCGCGCCATCGGCCGCGCGCCCATCTGCGGGTCGAAGCCGTGCTCGGCCAGCCAGCGCCGCGCTTCCGCATCGACGTGCAGGGCGACGCGCTTCTCGTTGAGCTGGGCCTCCAGTTCGATGATGAACTTGTCGACCACGCGCAGGATGTGCTCGAAGTCCAGCGCCTTGAACTGGATGACCGCGTCGAGGCGGTTGCGGAATTCGGGCGTGAAGCTGCGGCGGATCACCTCCATCGCGTCGAGCGCATGATCCTGCTCGACGAAGCCGATGGTGCGGCGCGCGGCCTGCTGCGCGCCGGCGTTGGTGGTCATCACCACGATCACGTTCTTGAAGTTCGCCTCGCGGCCGTTGGTGTCGGTCAGCGCGCCGCGGTCCATGATCTGCAGCAGGATGTTGTAGACGTCCGGGTGTGCCTTCTCGATCTCGTCCAGCAGCAGCACGCAGTGCGGGTGCTTGGTCACCGCCTCGGTCAGCAGGCCGCCCTGGTCGAAGCCGACGTAGCCCGGGGGCGCGCCGATCAGGCGCGACACCGAGTGCGCTTCCATGTACTCGGACATGTCGAAGCGGATCAGCTCGATGCCGAGCTGCATGGCGAGCTGGCGGGTGACCTCGGTCTTGCCGACGCCGGTCGGGCCGGCCAGCAGGAAGCAGCCGATCGGCTTGGACGGGTTGCCCAGCCCTGAGCGCGCCATCTTGATCGAGGCGGCCAGCGCGTCGATCGCGGTGTCCTGGCCGAACACGACCATCTTCAGGTTGCGGTCGAGGTTCTTCAGCACGTCGCGGTCCGACGCCGAGACCTGCTTGGGCGGGATGCGCGCCATGCGCGCGACGATCAGCTCGATGTCGGGCACGTCGACCGTGCCGCTGCGCTTTTCCTCGGGCAGCAGGCGCTGGCGCGCGCCGGCCTCGTCGATCACGTCGATCGCCTTGTCCGGCAGCAGGCGGTCGGCGATGTGCCGCACCGACAGGTCGACCGCGGCCTGCAGCGCCTCGTTGGTGTACTGCACCTTGTGGTGCTCCTCGAAGCGCGTCTTCAGGCCCTTGAGGATCTCCACGCTGTCGGCGATGGACGGCTCGACGATGTCGATCTTCTGGAAGCGCCGCGCCAGCGCGCGGTCCTTCTCGAAGATGCCGCGGAATTCCTGGAACGTGGTCGAGCCGATGCAGCGCAGCTCGCCCGAAGCCAGCATCGGCTTGATCAGGTTCGACGCGTCCATGGTGCCGCCCGACGCCGAGCCGGCGCCGATGATGGTGTGGATCTCGTCGATGAACAGGATCGACTTCGGCTCCTTCCTGAGCTGCGCGATCACCGCCTTCAGGCGCTTCTCGAAATCGCCGCGGTACTTGGTGCCGGCGACCAGCGCACCAAGGTCGAGCGCCCAGATCGTGCAGTCCTTCAGCACCTCCGGCACCTCGCCCTCGACGATGCGCTTGGCCAGGCCTTCCGCCAGCGCGGTCTTGCCGACGCCGGCCTCGCCCACGTAGAGCGGGTTGTTCTTGCGCCGGCGGCACAGCACCTGGATGGTGCGCTCGACCTCTTCGGCGCGGCCGATCAGCGGGTCGATCTTGCCCTGCCGGGCCAGCTCGTTGAGGTTGGAGGCGTATTCGGTCAGCGGGTTGCCCTTCGGCTCGCTGCCCTCCTCGGCGTCGCGGTCGCCGGCCGCCGGCTGCGGGCCGGGCTCCTGGCCGATCTTGGCGATGCCGTGCGAGATGTAGTTGACCACGTCGAGCCGGCTGACCTCCTGCTGGTGCAGGAAGTACACGGCGTGCGAATCCTTCTCGCCGAAGATCGCCACCAGCACGTTGGCGCCGGTGACCTCTTTGCGGCCGGAGGACTGCACGTGGTAGACGGCGCGCTGCAGCACGCGTTGGAAACCGAGCGTCGGCTGGGTGTCGCGCTCGTCGTTGGGTGGCAGCACCGGCACGGTTTCGGCGATGATCGCGCGCAGGTCCTTGCCGAGCTTGTCGATGTCCGCGCCGCAGGCACGCAACACTGCCGCCGCCGACGGATTCTCGAGCAGCGCAAGCAGCAGGTGCTCCACGGTCATGAATTCGTGGCGCTGCTCGCGGGCCTCCTTGTAGCACTGGCCGATGGTGAGTTCGAGATCCTTGCTGAACATCCGGATCGTCTCCGTCGTGGGGGTTCGGTCACGGTCGGGAAATGGGGGCGACTAGAGCTTTTCCATAGTGCACAGCAGAGGATGCTGGTGGGCGCGCGAGAACTCGTTGACCTGGGTGACCTTGGTCTCGGCCACTTCGCGGGTGTAGACGCCGCACACGCCCTTGCCGCGGGTGTGCACGTGCAGCATCACCTGGGTGGCGCGCTCGCGATTCATGCTGAAGAAGGTCTCCAGGATGATCACCACGAAGTCCATCGGCGTGTAATCGTCGTTCAGCAACACGACCTGGAACAGCGGCGGGCGCTGCAGCTCGGGCTTCGACGTTTCGACCGCCACGCCGTGTTCGAGCTCGGGGGTGCGATCCGGTTCTTGGGCCATGGCGCTGGGGATGTTCTCCGTTGGCAGCAAGTATACGCTGCCGCGATACCGGCGCCGTGAACCGCGTCCGTCCCCGGTGATGGCACAATCCGCACTTTTCCGGCGCCTGCGCCGCCCCCATCTGCCCAGCCATGACGACCGCACCGGAACGCGAAACCGAGATCTGGCGCCCGCACGTGACCGTGGCCGCCGTGGTCGCCGACGGCGACCGCTTCCTGATGGTCGAGGAGGCCGTGCGCGGCGAGCTGTGCTACAACCAGCCGGCCGGACATCTCGAGCCCGGCGAGAGCCTGGCCGACGCGGCACGGCGCGAAACGCTCGAGGAAACCGGCTGGGACGTCGAGCTGGAGCACTTCGTCGGCGTGCAGCAGTGGTACAGCCCGGTGCACGGCGACCACATCGTGCGCTTCACCTTCGCCGCGCGCCCGCGCCACCACCACGCCGCCCGTCCGCTCGACCACGGCATCGTGTGCCCGCACTGGCTGACCCGTGCGGAGATCGCGGCGCTGGATGCGACGCGACGGCTGCGCAGTCCGCTGGTGCTGCTCAGCATCGACGCCTGGCTGGCCGGGCAGCGCCTGCCGCTGGACACGGTGCGCGCCTTCCCGCTGACCGCCGGGAGCTGACATGCGCGTCATCGCCGGCATTTCGGGCGGGGTGGATTCCGCAGTGGCGGCCCTGCTGCTGCAGCGCGCCGGGCACGAGGTCGCCGGCATGTTCATGCAGAACTGGGAAGAGGACGGGCGCCAGAGCCCCTGCCGCGCCGACGCCGACCGCAAGGACGCCGTGGCGGTCTGCGCCACGCTCGGCCTGCCCCTGCACCTGCGCAACTTCGCCGCCGAATACTGGGACGGCGTGTTCGAGCACTTCCTTGCCGAGTACCGCAGCGGCCGCACGCCCAACCCGGACGTGCTGTGCAACCGCGAGATCAAGTTCAAGACTTTCCTGGAGCACGCCCGCGCGCTCGGCGCGGAGAAGATTGCCACCGGCCACTACGCGCGCACCGATTGCCACGACGGCCGCTGGCGGCTGCTGCGCGGCGCCGACGCGGCCAAGGACCAGAGCTATTTCCTCTACACGCTGGGCCAGGCACAGCTCGGCGCGACGCTGTTCCCGGTCGGCGAGCTGGCCAAGCCGGCGGTGCGCCGGCTGGCGCGCGAGGCGGGGCTTGGCGTGCACGCCAAGAAGGACTCCACCGGCATCTGCTTCATCGGCGAGCGCGACTTCCGCAGCTTCCTGGCGCGCTACCTGCCGGCGCGGCCGGGCGAGATCCGCACGCCCGCGGGGTTGTCCGTCGGCGCGCACGCGGGCGTCATGTACTACACCCTCGGCCAGCGCCAGGGGCTGGGCATCGGCGGGCGCCGCGCGGCGTCCGGCGCGCCCTGGTACGTGGTCGGCAAGGACGTCGCCGCCAACGTGCTGTATGTCGCCCAGGGCGACGACAACCGCTGGCTGCGCTCGACGCGCTTGCGCGCCGGCGAGCTGAGCTGGACCGCCGGCACCGCGCCCGCGGCCGAACTGCGCTGCACCGCCAGGACGCGCTATCGCCAGGCCGACCAGGCCTGCACGCTGCGCCTGGCCGACGGCGGCTGCGAGGTGCGCTTCGACGAAGCGCAGCGCGCGGTGACGCCGGGCCAGTCGGTGGTGTTCTACCTCGGCGAGGAATGCCTCGGCGGCGGCGTGATCGAAGCCACCGACGCGCCGTTCGGCGGCCTTGCCGACGCAACGCCGGAGGCGGCATGAACGAGTCCCAGGTGATCGCGCTGGCCGGCCTGACCCAGGCGGCCACCCTGGTCCGCGCGCTGGCCACCGAAGGCCGCTGCGATGCGGCCGCGCTGGAGGCCAGTCTCGGCAGCATCTTTCGCATCGACGCCGAGAGCGCCGCGGCGGTCTACGGCGGCCTCGACGGCGTGCGCGTCGGCATGCGCGCGCTGATCGCGCAGATCGACGGCACGCGCCGCGACCTGGCCGTCACCCAGATCGTGCTCACCCTGCTGCGCATCGAGCGCAGGCTGGCCCGCCGCGCCGACCTGCGCCAACGCCTGCAGGACGGCATCCTGTCCGCGCAACGCCAGGCCGAGCACTTCGGACTCGGCCACGCGGCGGTCAGCGCGCGGCTCGGCGAGCTCTACGCGCAGACCCTCTCCACCGTGCGCCCGCGCGTCGTGGTCACCGGCAACCCGCTGCACCTGCAGCAGCCCGCCCAGGTCGAGCGCATCCGCGCCGTCCTGCTCGCCGGCGTGCGCGCGGCGGTGCTGTGGCGACAGCTCGGCGGCAACCACTGGGGCCTGCTGTTCCAGCGTCGTCAATGCGCCATGCTCGCGCGCGGCCTGCTGTCCCGCGCGACCCTCGGCGGCGGCTGAACGTCCGACCTTGGCCGCGGGCGCGCGCGTTCGCGGCGCGCCGACGTTTCGGCGATAATGGGCCGATTTCCACGGGCCACGGATCGCCCGCGCGCCCAGCGCGATGCCTTGCGGCCCGTCTCCCCATCCGCCGAACCACGCCAGGAGCACGGCATGAAAGACTCGTTTTCGACCCGCGACACCCTCGAGGTCAACGGCCAGCGCTACGCGTTCGCCAGCCTGGCCAGGCTCGGCCAGCGCTTCGACCTCAAGCGCCTGCCCTACTCGATGAAGATCCTGCTCGAGAACCTTCTGCGCCACGAGGACGGGGTCAACGTCACCGCGCGCGAGATCGAGGCGGTGGCAAACTGGGACGCGAAGAAGGAGCCCGACACCGAGATCGCGTTCATGCCGGCGCGCGTGGTGCTGCAGGACTTCACCGGCGTGCCCTGCGTGGTCGAC
Source organism: Mizugakiibacter sp. (assembly GCF_039680435.1). NCBI lineage: Bacteria > Pseudomonadati > Pseudomonadota > Gammaproteobacteria > Lysobacterales > Rhodanobacteraceae > Mizugakiibacter > Mizugakiibacter sp. The sequence goes on from NZ_JBDKSX010000020.1 coordinate 15,066, forward strand.
CTCGCCGCGATGCGCGATGCCATGGTCAAGCTCGGCGGCGACCCGAAGAAGATCAATCCGCTGGCGCCGGCCGAACTGGTGATCGACCACTCCGTGCAGGTCGACGCCTTCGGCGGCCCCGACTCGCTGGACGAGAACGTCAACATCGAATTCAAGCGCAACCGCGAGCGCTACAGCTTCCTGCGCTGGGGCCAGAAGTCGTTCCGCAACTTCAAGGTGGTGCCGCCGCGCACCGGCATCGTGCATCAGGTCAACCTGGAGCATCTGGCGCGGGTGGTCATGTCCAGCGAGGCGGACGGCACGACCTGGGCCTACCCGGACACGCTGTTCGGCACCGACTCGCACACCACGATGGTGAACGGCATCGGCGTGCTCGGCTGGGGCGTCGGCGGCATCGAGGCGGAAGCGGCGATGCTGGGCCAGGCGTCCTCGATGCTGATCCCGCAGGTGGTCGGCTTCAAGCTGAACGGCCGCCTGCCCGAGGGCGCGACCGCCACCGACCTGGTGCTGACCGTCACCCAGATGCTGCGCAAGTTCGGCGTGGTCGGCAAGTTCGTCGAATTCTTCGGCCCGGGCCTGAAGCACCTGTCGGTGGCCGATCGCGCCACCATCGGCAACATGTCGCCGGAGTACGGCGCCACCTGCGGCATCTTCCCGGTCGACGCCGAGGCGCTGAACTACCTGCGCCTGTCCGGGCGCGGCGCCGCGCAGATCGCGCTGGTCGAGGCCTACGCCAGGGCGCAGGGCCTGTGGCACGACGAAAACACGCCGCAGCCCGAATTCAGCGCCACGCTGGAGCTGGACCTCGCCACGGTCAAGCCTTCGCTGGCCGGCCCCAAGCGCCCGCAGGACCGCGTGCTGCTGACCGACATGCAAAAGAACTTCCACGACAACGTCGGCCCGCTGACCGCCAACCGCAAGCCGAAGAACGGCGACGCCGAACGCTTCGCCAACGAGGGCGGCGGCACCGCGGTCGGCCACGACGCCAGCGCGCAGGCCAAGGGTCCGCGCGTCAGCATGCGCGGCGTCGAGTTCCACCTGCAGGACGGCGCGGTGGTGATCGCCGCGATCACCTCCTGCACCAACACCTCCAACCCGGCGGTGATGCTCGGCGCCGGCCTGCTGGCCAGGAACGCCGCGGCGAAGGGGCTCAAGGTCAAGCCTTGGGTGAAGACCTCGCTGGCGCCGGGCTCGCTGGTGGTCACCGACTACCTCAAGAAGACCCATCTGCTGGAGGAGCTGGAGAAGCTCGGCTTCTACCTGGTTGGCTACGGCTGCACCACCTGCATCGGCAACTCCGGTCCGCTGCCGGAGGAAGTCAGCAAGGGCGTCGCCGAGGGCGACCTCGCCGTGGCCGCGGTGCTGTCCGGCAACCGCAACTTCGAGGGCCGCGTGCATGCCGAGGTGAAGATGAACTACCTCGCCTCGCCGCCGCTGGTGGTCGCCTACGCGCTGGCCGGCACCATCGACATCGATCTGTCCAAGGATCCGATCGGCACGGGCAAGGACGGCAAGCCGGTGTACCTGAAGGACATCTGGCCGTCCAACAAGGAAATCGGCGAACTGATCGCCGGGGCGCTCACGCCCGAAATGTTCGCCAAGAACTACGCCGACGTGTTCAAGGGCGACAGCCGCTGGAACCAGATCCCCTCGCCGGACGGCGACCTCTACAAGTGGGACGATTCCACCTACATCAAGAACCCGCCCTACTTCGAAGGCATGACGATGGCGGTCGGCACGATCGCGGACATCCGCGGCGCGCGTTGCCTCGGCCTGTTCGGCGACTCGATCACCACCGACCACATCTCGCCGGCCGGCGCGATCAAGAAGGACTCGCCCGCGGGCCGCTTCCTGATCGAGCGCGGCGTGCAGCCGGTCGACTTCAACTCCTACGGCTCGCGCCGCGGCAACGACGACGTGATGGTGCGCGGCACCTTCGCCAACATCCGCATCAAGAACCAGATGCTGGACGGCGTCGAGGGCGGCTACACCCTGCACGTGCCGTCGGGCCAGCAGATGGCGATCTACGACGCGGCGATGAAGTACAAGCAGGAAAAGACGCCGCTGGTGGTGCTCGCCGGCAAGGAGTACGGCACCGGCTCGTCGCGCGACTGGGCGGCCAAGGGCACCCTGCTGCTGGGCGTGAAGGCGGTGATCGCCGAAAGCTTCGAGCGCATCCACCGCTCCAACCTGGTCGGCATGGGCGTGCTGCCGCTGCAGTTCAAGGACGGCCAGAACGCCAAGTCGCTGGGGCTGACCGGCAAGGAAACCTTCGAGATCACCGGCCTCGACGACGGCGAGGCGAAGGAAGCCATGGTGACGGCCAAGGGCGACGCCGGCGAGAAGAAGTTCGCCGTCAAGGTGCTGCTGCTCACGCCCAAGGAGCGCGAGTTCTTCCGCCACGGCGGCATCCTGCAGTACGTGCTGCGCCAGCTCGCATCGGGCAAGGCCGCCTGACGCCCGCGCGTTCGCGGAGGCGCCGCGCGCGCCTCCGCGAACCTTCCCCGCGGAGGGACCGGCGAACGCCTACAGCGTCCGTTCCCACTTGGCGCTGTAGCAACGCCAATCGTTGCCGTCGCGGCGCCACGCGGTCTCGACGCGATACACACCCGCGTGTTCGGGCAGCGCGCCCGCGCCGCCGCCCAGCGTCAGCGTGAAGCGCGCCAGCAGGCGCTCTCCGCGCCGCTCCACATCGATCGGTCCGGTCAACACGTGCACGCGCTGGCCGCGCAGCAGTTGCAGGCGCAGCAGGCTGGCGAGACCGGCGCGATCGAGCGCGCCGCGGTTGCCGTCGAAATCATCGTCGACCAGGGCCAGCACGCCGCGCGGCTCGTTCGCTTCGGTTGCGGAAACCGCCGCGGCGACCGCCGCGCGCACGCGCTGCTCGTCCGGCGTGCGTCGACAAGCCACGAGCGCCAGCGCAACGGCAAGCGCGAACATCGTGTAACGGCGCATCCTCGACTCCCGCAGCGGCAGCGCGGCTTGCCCCCCTTCGGAGCCTTATGCTCCAATGCCGAAGCGCGCCGCAACACGCACGATAGACCAAGTGCGACTGCGCCACATCCGCCCAGGGGAGGGAACGGCGTCATGAGCAACACCCAGCGTCCTTGGCTCGCCCACTATCCGTCCGGCGTGCCGGCGGAGATCGACACCGCCACCTATCCATCGGTGGTCGCGCTGTTCGAGGAAGCCTGCGAGCGCTTTCGCCATCGCCCCGCCTTCAGCAACTTCGGGCGCGTGCTCGGCTACGGCGACCTGGACCGCCTCAGCGCCCGCTTCGCGGCGTTCCTGACCGGCGAGCTGGGCTTCGTCAAGGGCGACCGCATCGCGATCATGATGCCGAACTGCCTGCAGTACCCGATCGCACTGTTCGGTGCGCTGCGCGCCGGCATGACCGTGGTCAACACCAATCCGATGTACACCGCGCGCGAGCTGAGGCATCAGTTGGAGGACTCCGGCGCGCGCGCGATCGTCGTGCTGGACAACTTCGCGGCCACCGTCGCCGAGGTGCTGGCGGACACCCACGTCGAGCACGTGGTCACGACCGGGCTCGGCGACATGCTCGGCTTCCCCAAGGGCGCGCTGATCAACTTCGCGCTCAAGCGCATCAAGAAGATGGTGCCGCCCTACCGCATCGACGGCGCGATCCGCTTCAACGCCGCGCTGGCGCGCGGGATGCGCCACCCCGTACCCAGGCCGACGCTGGGGCACGACGACATCGCCTTCCTGCAGTACACCGGCGGCACCACCGGCGTCGCCAAGGGCGCCATGCTCACCCAGCGCAACATGGTCGCCAACATGCTGCAGGCGGCGGCGTGGGTCGGCACCAACGTCGCGTCGGGCGAAGAGGTGGTCATCACGGCGTTGCCCCTCTATCACATCTTCGCGCTCACCGCCAATTGCCTCACCTTCATGAAGTTCGGCGGCATGAACGTGCTGATCACCAATCCGCGCGACATGCCGGGCTTCGTCAAGGAGCTGGCCAAGGTGCGCTTCAGCGCGATCACCGGCGTCAACACCCTGTTCAACGGCCTGCTGCACACGGCGGGCTTCGATCGCCTCGACTTCTCGCGCCTGCATCTCACCCTCGGCGGCGGCATGGCCGTGCAGCGCGCGGTGGCGGAGCGCTGGAAGAAAGTCACCGGCTGCACGCTGGCCGAGGCCTATGGCCTCACCGAAACCTCGCCCGCGGTCTGCATCAATCCGCTCGATCTTGCCGAGTACAACGCATCGATCGGCCTGCCGGTGCCCTCCACCGACATCTCGATCCAGGACGAGAACGGACACAGCCTGCCGATCGGCGGTGTCGGCGAGCTGTGCGTGAAGGGGCCGCAGGTGATGAAGGGCTACTGGAACCGCCCCGACGAGACGGCCAAGGTGCTGACCGCCGACGGCTGGCTGCACACCGGCGACATCGCGCGCATGGACGAGCGCGGCTTCGTCTACATCGTCGATCGCAAGAAGGACATGATCCTGGTGTCGGGCTTCAACGTGTACCCGAACGAGGTCGAGGACGTGGTCGCCCAGCATCCGGGCGTGCTGGAAGTGGCCGCGGTCGGCGTGCCGGACGAGCATTCCGGCGAAGCGGTGAAGATCTTCGTGGTGAAGAAGGATCCCAACCTCACCGAGGAAGACCTGCGCAAGCACTGCCACGACGCGCTGACCGGCTACAAGCGGCCGAAGTACATCGAGTTCCGCGATTCGCTGCCGAAGAGCAACGTCGGCAAGATCCTGCGCCGCGAGCTGCGCGCGCCGTCGCCGTCGCCGTCGCCGTCGGCCTGATGCGGGCTACCGCGCCGCCGTTCGCACGGCGGTGGCGCGTTCACTCGTCGTCCCAGGGCTCTAGGCTGTCGGCGTAGCCGCCGAGCAGATTCCACAGCGCAACCTGCCTGTCGTCGGGAATGCGCGCGTAGGCGAAACCGACATGGTGCGCGGTCACCCGCGCGACGGTCGCCTCGACGTGGATGTTGAGATCCTCGCCGACCAGCATGTCCAGCACCCACAGCTCGCCGGGCTGAGCGCCCCAGCCTTGTGGCCGCTGCACCATCACGCCGGTCGCGGAGATGTCGGCCACCTCGCTGGAAAACGCGTCGCCGCCGCGGCTCATCAGCACCGCCGTCTCGATCTTCATGCGCGCATGGCGCAGGCCCTGGGTGGTCACCGGTTCCGTCCCCTTGCTGTTCTTATGGCGCATCGTCCAATCCCCGCACCCGACTACGCCGAGCTCGCGGCAGCGCGCTGCCAGCCAGGGCGCCGCGGCCGCGTCTTCCGGCGCAGGCGTCGTCGCTACCGATTCGCTCGATTCCCGCGTGACCGCAGCGATCATAGTGCGCGTCCCCCACCGCCGACAGGCGATTCCGGATTGCCGATCGAGGGCGCCCCGAATGCCGCGTACCCCGAAGCAAAATCCGCGCCACTGGTGCCGCATTGCGCAATGCCGCCGTCCGCTGGCGCCACGTGCAAAATTTTGTCGGATTGCGACCCGGCTTGCGGCAAGCCGCTGCCACGCCTGTCCAGGCCTCGCGCCCGTCCCGGACCGCGCCGTCACCGATGCGCTGCGGCGCAAGGATCGGCAACGCAGCGCTGGACTTGCGCCGCGCGACCCCGTAATCTCACCGCGCAAGGGTGGGGTTCGGACGGCGAGAGGCCGCCCGGTACCGAACGCGCAAGGCCGTATCGCCGCTTCCCCGGCGGCCCTCGAACGAGCATCCGCACTGTCGGACGCCGCCGCGAGCACGGCGCGATCGACCTCTGCTGCGCCTACCCGATGGCGGACGCGATCGTCCCGCCGCTTCCGGGTCCGGTGATGCCGGATCCGCCAAGAACCGACGTACGGGGTCGCCCAAGCCAGGCCGCGGCATGCGGCCGCCTTGATACGAGTGCCGAATGAGCACCGAGCCAGCTGAGGTCAGCGCGGCCGATGCGCCACATGGCGTATTCGCGCCGGTTCCACAGCAGCAGGAAATGCCCCTCGCGATGGTCAAGGGGCAGCCGGTCCTGGAGATGCCGCAGGACCTCTACATTCCGCCGGATGCGCTCGAGGTCATCCTCGACGCGTTCGAAGGACCGCTGGATCTGCTGCTGTACCTGATCCGGCGCCAGAACCTGGACATCCTCGATATACCGGTCGCCGAGATCACCCGGCAGTACACGGACTACATCGAGATGATGCGGGAGCTGCGTCTGGAGCTTGCCGCCGAATACCTGGTGATGGCCGCGATCCTGGCCGAGATCAAGTCGCGGCTGCTGCTGCCGCGGCCGCCGGCCGAGGAAGGCGCGGAAGAGGATCCGCGTGCGGAGCTGGTGCGCCGCCTGCAGGAGTACGAACGCTTCAAGAAGGCGGCCGAGGACATCGACACGCTGCCGCGCATGGAACGCGACACGTCCGCGGTGCAGGCCTACGTGGCCGACCGCAACGTGATCCGCCTGCCGCCGCCGGTGGAGATGAAGGAACTGCTGCTGGCGCTGCGCGACGTGCTGCATCGCGCCGAGCTGTTCGGCCATCACGCGGTCAAGCGCGAGGCCCTGTCGGTGCGCCAGCGCATGGGCGACGTGCTCAACCGGTTGGGCGACGGCGTGTTCCACCGCTTCGAGAGCCTGTTCGAGGCCAGCGAGGGCCGGCTCGGGGTGGTGGTCACCTTCCTGGCCCTGCTGGAACTGGCCAAGGAACAGCTGATCGAGATCATGCAGGAGGCGCCGCTGGCGCCGATCTACCTGAAGGCGCTGGCGACAGCCGAAGACCACGATGGAATTCAATCAACTGAAGCGCATCATTGAAGCTGTCCTGCTGGCCGCGGCGCAGCCGCTGTCGATCGCGCAGATCGCCGCGCTGTTCACCGAAGAGGAAGCGGTGAGCCACGACGAGCTGGCCCGCGTGCTGCAGTCGCTGCGCGAGGACTGCGCGGGGCGCGGCGTCGAGCTGGTCGAAGTGGCCTCCGGCTTCCGCTACCAGGTGTGCCCCGACGTGCACCCGTGGGTGGCGCGCATGTGGACCGAGCGGCCCAGCCGCTACTCGCGCGCGCTGCTGGAAACGCTCGCCCTGATCGCCTACCGGCAGCCGATCACGCGCGCCGAGATCGAGCAGATCCGCGGCGTCGCCGTCTCCAGCAACATCGTCAAGACCCTCGAAGAGCGCGAGTGGGTGCGCGTGGTCGGCTACCGCGACGTCCCCGGCAAGCCGGCGCTGTTCGGCACCACCAAGGGCTTCCTCGACTACTTCAACCTGAAATCGCTGGACGAGCTGCCGACGCTCGCCGAAATCCGCGACCTCGACGAGATCGAGCCGCAGCTGCGCTTCGACGGCGACGAGGCGATCCCCGCGCGGATCGCCGCCGACGCGAACGAGGCGGAAACCGAAGCGTCCGTCGATACCCCCGACGCGAATGCGGATGGCGACGACGCCGATCAATCCGCCCCCTTTTCCGATGCCGACGACGCCATCGCCGTCGGCGACAACGACACCGAGGAGAACCGCGCATGAATGCGCCACCCCGCAGCTTGCTCACGCTCAAGCGCCCGCGCGCAGAGGAAGCCGCCGCGCCCGCGCTGGAGGAGCGCCTGCACAAGGTGCTGGCCAATGCCGGCCTCGGCTCGCGCCGCATGCTCGAGCAGCGCATCCAGTCCGGCGAAGTCGAGCTGAACGGCGCGCCCGCCGGAATCGGCATGAGCGTGAAGGCCGGCGACCGCGTGGTCATGGACGGCAAGCAATTCGTCGTGGCCACCGACAGCCGCGACGACACCGAGGTGCTGATCTACCACAAGCCCGAAGGCGTGCTGACCACCCGCGACGATCCCGAAGGCCGCCCCACCGTGTTCGAGCAGTTGCCGCGCCTGAAGGGCGCGCGCTGGGTCGCAGTCGGCCGGCTCGACATCAACACCACCGGCCTGCTGCTGCTGACCACCGACGGCGAGCTCGCCAACGCGCTGATGCATCCGAAGAGCGGCATCGAGCGCGAATACCTGTGCCGCGTGCACGGCGAAGTGCCCGACGAGACGATCGAAAAACTCAAGGCCGGCGTGGAACTGGAGGACGGCCCCGCACGCTTCGACGAGATCGCGGTGATCAGCCGCGGCGGCAGCCATAGCTGGTTCCGCGTGGTGATCCGCGAGGGCCGCAACCGCGAAGTGCGCCGCCTGTGGGATTCCCAGGGCTTCCTGGTCAGCCGCCTCAAGCGCATCCGCTACGGCAACCTCGAACTGCCGCGCGGCCTGCGCCACGGCGACTGCGAGACGCTCGACGCGGACGCGGTCAAGGCGCTGCGCCAGCAGGCCGGCCTCGGCGCGCCACAGCCGACCCTGACCCTGAAACCGGTGCTGCACCAGCGCCGCGCCGCACCGCGCGGCACCACCGAAGTGCGCACCGAGCGCAGCGCGCCGCAGGCCTGGACCGGCGCCTACCACAGCGAGGCGCGCGAGCTGACGGCGTTCGACCGCATCCGCCCGGAGCCGTCTGCCCCGGGACGCGGCAAGCGCCGTCCCGGCGGCAAGAGGGAGGTCAACGGCAACGTGGCCCGCCCGGAGAAGCCGCAGCGCAAGAAGAACCGGCGCGGCGTCGCTCCCGGCCAGGAGCTGCCCTCGGTGCGCAGTTGGTTCGCCGGCGAGACGCGCGGCGGCGGACGCGGCGCGGGCGGCCCGGGACAGGGGCAGCAGCGCGGCGCCGGCGGTCCCAAGCGCGGCGGCCCGGGCGGCGCGCAACGCGGTCCAGGCGGTGCGCAGCGCGGCCCGGGCGGCGGTCAGCGGAGCCCGCACGGCTATGCCGGAACGCATACTCCCGGCGGCACACGCCCTGCGGGCAAGCCGATGCGCGGCAGGCCGGGCGGCCACAAGGGCCGCGGCCAGGGCGGCCACGGCGGCGGACGCGGCCATAGCTGAGCGCAGCCATGGACAAAGTGCGCATCTTCCACAATCCGCGATGTTCAAAATCGCGGGCGACGCTGGCGCTGCTCGAGGCGCGCGGCCTGCAGCCGGAAATCGTGGACTACCTCGACACGCCACCCGGCGCGGACGAGCTGTCTGCCATCCTCGACCGGCTCGGCACCGGGCCGCGCGAACTGATGCGCCGGGACGAGCCCGAGTATCTCGAACTCGGCCTCGACCGCCCGACGCTCAGTCGCGACGAGCTGGTGGCCGCGATGGTGGCGCACCCGCGCCTGATCCAGCGCCCGATCGTGCTGGCCAACGGCAAGGCCGCGCTCGGTCGCCCGCCCGAGGCGGTACTCGACATCCTGTGATCGCCGCGCGATGCGGCGCGGTCGGCGGGGTCAGCCCAGCGTGAACGCGTCGGCGTCCATCCACGCCGGGAAACGCTCGCGGTGCGCGCGCAGTACCTGCGGATCGAGCGTGACCGTGGCGACCTGCGCGACCGGCCCCAGCTCGACCAGCGATTCGCCGAGGCAGTCCAGCACCGCGCTGTCGCCCGCATAGGGATGGCCGTTGCCGTCGCTGCCGACGCGGTTCACGCCGACGCAGTAGCTGAGATTCTCGATCGCGCGCGCGCGCAGCAGCGTGCGCCAGGCCTGACGGCGCGGCGCCGGCCAGTTGGCGACGAACAGCAGAAGGTCGTAGTCCATGCCGCCGACGGTGCGTTCGTTGCGCCGGTTGCGGATCCACACCGGGAAGCGCAGGTCGTAGCAGACCAGCGGGCAGACGCGCCAGCCGTTCAGCTCGACGATCAGCCGGTGCTCGCCGCCGGCGTAGCGGGTGTGCTCGTCGGCCATGCGGAACAGGTGGCGCTTGTCGTACAGCTCGAAGCTGCCGTCCGGCCGCATCCACACAAGGCGGTTGACACAGCGGTCGTCCGCGCGCACCACCAGGCTGCCGGTGATCACCGCCCTCGCCTCGCTTGCCAGTGCGCGCAGCCAGGCGATGCCCTCGCCGTCCATGGTTTCGGCATTGCCCAGCGTCTCGTTGGTGAAGCCGGACAGGAAGGTTTCCGGCAGCACGATCAGGTCGCTGCCGCGGCCGGCCAGGCTGCGCACCAGCGTGCCGTAGTAGTCGCGGTTTCCCGCCGGGTCGTGCCAGCGCGTATCCCCCTGCACGAGGCTGACGGTGAGCGGCCGCATGGCGACGGCGCTCACAGCGCGCACAGCCGCTCGGCGGCCGCCTCCAGCGTGGCGTCGTTCTTGGCGAAGCACAGGCGCACCAGGCGGGTCTGCGGCGCGGCGTCGTAGAACGGCGTCAGCGGGATGGCCGCCACGCCGCCCTCGCGCACCAGCCACTCGCAGAAATTGATGTCGTCGGTGTCGCGGATCGCCGCGTAGTCGGCAAGCTGGAAGTAGCCGCCCGGCACGTCCAGCAGCTTCAGCCGCGACGGCGCCAGCAGTTGGCGGAAGCGGTCGCGTTTGGCCTGGTAGAACGCGGACAGTTCGAGGTAGTGCCGCGGCTCGTGCTCGAGCATCGCGGCGAATGCCCACTGCGCGGGGCTGAACGTGCAGAACGTCAGGTACTGGTGCACCTTGCGGAACTCCGCCGACATCGGCTTCGGCGCCACGCAGTAGCCGACCTTCCAGCCGGTGCAGTGGTAGGTCTTGCCGAACGAGCTGATCACGAAGCTGCGCTCGGCCAGCTCCGCGTGGCGCAGCACGCTCTGGTGCGCGACGTCGTCGTAGACGATGTGCTCGTAGACCTCGTCCGACAGCACCAGGATGCCGCTCGCGCGCACGATCCCCGCCAGCGCGTCCAGGTCGGCGGCGGTGAAGACCGCGCCGGACGGGTTGTGCGGCGTGTTGATCATGATCATGCGCGTCTTCGGCGTCACCGCGTCCCTGACGCGCTGCCAGTCCACGCCGAAGTCCGGCAGGCGCAGCGGCACGTGCACCGCGCGGCCGCCGGCCAGCTCGATCGCCGGCTCGTAGCAGTCGTAGCAGGGGTCGAGCACGATCACCTCGTCGCCCGTGCCGACGCTGCAGGCGATCGCGGCGAAGATCGCCTCGGTGGCGCCGGAGGTCACGGTGACCTCGGTGTCGGCGCTGATGCGCCGGCCGTACAGGCGCTCGGTCTTCAGCGCGATCTGCTCGCGCAGCGCCGGGATGCCGGTCATCGGCGCGTACTGGTTGCGGCCCTCGTCCATCGCGCGCGTCAGCGCGTCGCGCAACGGCCGCGGCGGGTCGAAATCGGGAAAGCCCTGGCCCAGATTGACGGCCTTGTGTTCCAGCGCGAGCTGGCTCATCACGCTGAAGATGGTGGTGCCAACCTTGGGCAGCTTGGTCTGGATCTGCATGGGCTTCGCAATTTGGATGGCCAAACGCCCGGCATGCTAGCACGCCGCCGGGGCGCTCCGCTGCGGGTCAGGGCTTGCGCACCTTGCACTCCTCGTGCTTGCGCCGCGTCGCCTCGGGCAGGCGCTCGGCCAGGTAGTCCACGAACGCGCGCACCGCCGGCAACAGGCCGCGGCGGCTCGGATAGACGAAGTGCATGGTGCCTTCCGGCGCGCTCCACTCCGGCAGCAGCACCTCCAGCTCGCCGCTCGCGACCGCCTGCGCGCACACGAGCTCCGGCAGCATCGCCGCGCCGATTCCCCGCCGCGCCGCTTCCAGCATGACGCTGAAGTCGCCGCAGATCAGGCGCGGCTGGATGTCGATGCCGACCCGCGCGCCGTCGCCGTCGAGCAGTTCCCAGGTCTGCACGCCGTCGTGTTCGAGCGTCGAGAGCGCCGGCAGCCTGGCCAGGTCGGCGGGCTGCTGCGGACGACCGAGCGCGTCGAGCAGCGCGGGGCTGGCCACCGGCAACACGCGCGACAGGCCGAACGTGCGCATCACCAGCGAGGCGTCGGTATCGAGCTTGGTGCGCACGCGGATCGCCACGTCGAAGCCTTCGCCGATCAGGTCGACACGACGGTTGTTCGCCAGCAGGCGCACCTGCACCTTGGGGTACTGCACGAGGAAGTCGGGCAGGATGCGGGCGACGACCGTCTGCGCCAGCGACACCGGACAGCTCACCCGCACCACGCCGCGCGGCTCGGCGCGCAGTTCGTCCACTGCGTCCTGCGCGGCGCGCGCCTCCTCCAGCACAGCCCGGCAGTGGCCGTAGAAACGTTCGCCCACCTCGGTGATCACGAAACGTCGCGTGGTCCGCTGCAGCAGGCGCACGCCGAGGCGCTCCTCCAACTGCGCGACGCGCTTGCTGAGCCGCGACTTCGGCAGCCCCAGCGCGCGACCGGCCGCCGAGAAGCCGCCGTGCTCGACCACCATCGCGAAGAAGTACAGGTCGTTCAGATCCTGCAGGGCGCCCGTCGGGAGATGCATGATTGTTTCCTGTTTTGAACGATACATCCCATTTTCGGCGACTTATCGCGATATTGTCCAACAACTAGCCTATATCACGAGCGGCGCCCACCGGACGCCCCAGACCGTGAAGAGGCCCATCATGAAACTTCTGCATATCGATTCCAGCGCCCTCGGCACGCATTCCGTGTCCCGCGGACTGACCGCCGCGATCGTGGCCCGGTGGCAGCGCAAGCATCCCGGTATCGAGATCGCGTACCGCGACCTCGCCGCCCGGCCGCTGCCGCATTGGGCTCCGGCCGGCGACGCCGCCGATCCCGCGGTGCGCGAAGGCAACGCCGTCCTCGACGAATTCCTCGCCGCCGACGTCGTCGTGATCGGCGCGCCGATGTACAACTTCAACATCCCCAGTCAACTGAAGGCATGGATCGACCGCATCCTGGTCGCCGGCAAGACCTTCCGCTACACCGCCAGTGGCCCGGAAGGCCTCGCCGGCGGCAAGAAGGTGATCGTCGCCTCGACGCGCGGCGGCATCTATACCGCGACGCCGCAGGCGGATTTCCAGGAATCCTACCTGCGCCACGTGCTCGGCTTCATCGGCGTGACCGACATCGAGTTCGTGCGCGCGGAAGGCCTGAACATCAGCCCCGAAACCAAGGCAGAGGCGATCAGGTCCGCATACGCCGGCATCGATGGCATGGTACGCAAGGCGGCCTGAAAGCCGCATTACGGCGCGACCGCCTGCGGCGTCCGCACGCGCTCCCCGCGCGTGCAGTCGAACCCACGTGGGTTCTCACCCGCCCTCTCCGAAACGCCAACGGCCCCTCGCGGGGCCGTCGTCGTTTCTGGCGGAGAGGGTGGGATTGTGCAGGCCATCCATGGCCTGCATCCGCGCCTGGCGGCGCGGACCGCCTGCGGCGTCCGCACGCGCTCCCCGCGCGTGCAGTCGAACCCACGTGGGTTCTCACCCGCCCTCTCCGAAACGCCAACGGCCCCTCGCGGGGCCGTCGTCG
>NZ_JBDKSX010000021.1:0-20970 GCF_039680435.1 Mizugakiibacter sp.
GGCGCGACCGGCTTGGCTTCCTGGCGCGGCGGACGCGCCGTGTCTGTGCGCGCCGGCTTCGGCTGCTGCGGGCGACCCTGGGCCGGTCGCGGCCCGCGTTCCTGCTGGCGCCCCTCGGCCCGCGGCTGGCCGCGCGGGCGATCGCGTCCCTCGTCGCGGCGCGCAGGGCGCTGGTCGGGAGCGGCCTGGTTCGGCGCGGACGGCGCGGCGGCGGACGTGCCGCGGAACCAACCCAGCAGACGCGCCAGCACGCTGCCCTGGGTGCTGGTCGCGCCGTTCGGCGCGACCGCCGGGACCTGCTGCGCCGGCCTTGCCGTCGGCTCCGGCTCGGGGCGCACCGGCGCCGGCGTGCTCGGCACCACGCCGGTGACGGCGGGCGCCTCGCCGGCAGCGGCGGTCTGGCCCATCTTCGGCATCGGCGCGGGCTCGGCGGCGGTCAGCCGCTCGTAACTCGGCTTGGCATGCTCGCCCATCTCGCTTTCGCGGATGCGCTGGATCTCGAGGTGCGGCGTCTGCAGCTTGTCGTCGGCGACGATCACCACGTGGACCTTGTGGCGCATCTCGATCTCGACCACGCTGGCGCGCTTTTCGTTGAGCAGGAAGTTGGCCACCGTGGTCGGCGCCTGCACCAGCACCTGGCCGGTGCTTTCCTTCATCGCGTGCTCCTCGACCAGGCGCAGCGCGGACAGCGACAGCGACTCGACGCCGCGGATGCGGCCGTGGCCGTCGCAGCGCGGGCAGACGATCTGGGTGGATTCGCCCAGCGACGGGCGCAGGCGCTGGCGCGACATCTCCAGCAGGCCGAAGCGGCTGATGCGGCCGACCTGCACGCGCGCGCGGTCGAGCTTGAGCGCGTCCTTCAGCTTCTCCTCGACGTCGCGCTGGTGGCGCGGGCTGTCCATGTCGATGAAGTCGATCACGATCAGGCCGCCGGCGTCGCGGATGCGCAGCTGGCGGGCGATCTCGACCGCGGCCTCGCAGTTGGTGTTGAACGCCGTTTCCTCGATGTCGCTGCCCTTGGTCGCCTTCGCCGAGTTGATGTCGATGGCGGTCAGCGCCTCGGTCTGGTCGATCACGATCGAGCCGCCGGAGGGCAGGCGCACGGTGCGGTCGAACGCGCTTTCGATCTGCGTCTCGATCTGGAAGCGCGAGAACAGCGGGGTGGTGTCCTTGTAGAGCTTCAGCTTGCGCAGGTTGTTCGGCATCACCTGCTGCATGAAGTCGCGCGCATCCTCGTACAGCGATTCCTCGTCGATCAGGATCTCGCCGATGTCGTTGCGCAGGTAATCGCGCAGGGCGCGGATGATCAGCTTGGATTCCTGGTAGACCAGGAACGGAGCGGAGCGGGTCTTGGTCGCCTCGGCGATCGCCTTCCACAGCTGCAGCAGGTAGTCGAGGTCCCACTGCAGCTCTTCGGCGTCGCGGCCAACCCCGGCGGTGCGCACGATCAGGCCCATCTCGTCGGGCAGCTGCAGATGGTCCATCGCGTCCTTGAGGCTCTGCCGGTCCTCGCCCTCGATGCGGCGCGAGACGCCGCCGGCGCGGGGGTTGTTCGGCATCAGCACCAGGTAGCGGCCGGCCAGCGAGATGAAGGTGGTCAGCGCGGCGCCCTTGGTGCCGCGCTCCTCCTTCTCGACCTGGACGATCAGCTCCTGGCCTTCCTTGAGCAGCTCGCGGATGCCGGCCTTGTTGGGGTCGACCCCGGGCTGGAAGTACTCGCGGGCGACTTCCTTCAGCGGCAGGAAGCCGTGGCGCTCGGCGCCGTATTCGATGAAGCAGGCCTCGAGGGAGGGCTCTACGCGGGTGATGCGGCCCTTGTAGATGTTGGCCTTCTTCTGTTCCTTGGAGGGGATCTCGATGTCGAGATCGTAAAGGGCCTGGCCGTCCACGATGGCCACGCGCAACTCTTCACGCTGAGTTGCGTTGATCAGCATACGTTTCATTGTCTTGTCCTCGGCTCCACCGCGCGGCCGCGCGCCGCGGCGGCGCTTGCGGGCGGCCGGCCGGGGATCGCGCCGCTGCGGGAGCGGCTATGGCTACGAGGCAGTCCTCTGCCCCGGGTTGTTCGTCGGTCATGCGTTGCCGGGACCCCTGCCGCCACAAGCGGCGGCAGGCAATCACCGACCCGAACCGTTACGATGCGCCGATGAACTCTGCCGGTTCCGGTCAGGATCGCCGGCTGGGTTCTCGTCGACGTGACGGGCGGATGCGGTCCGGGGGCTCAGGCCCACCGGGGGTTCGCGCAGCGCCTGCCGAGTGTAACCGTTTCTCCTGGAATTTTTCAATGATGACGGCAACTTCCCGCGCGGACTTCGCGGGCGTGCGCACGCTCGCGATCGGCCCGGAGCGCGACGGCCAGCGGCTCGACAACTGCCTGGCCGCGCTGCTCAAGGGGGTTCCGCGCAGCCTGATCTACCGCCTGCTGCGCACCGGCCAGGTGCGGGTCAACGGCAAGCGGGCGAAGCCCGACACGCGGCTGGCCGAGGGCGACCTGCTGCGCATCCCGCCGGTGCGCACCGCCGAGCGGGATTCGGCCGCGCCGCCGAGCGGGCAGCCCGAGCGCCTGGCCGCGGCGGTGATCTACGAGGACCGCGACTTCCTGGTGATCGACAAGCCGTCGGGCATCGCCAGCCACGGCGGCAGCGGCATCAGCCACGGCGCCATCGAGCTGCTGCGCGCGGCGCGTCCGCGCGACCACCTCGAACTGGTGCACCGCCTCGACCGCGACACCTCCGGCGTGCTGGTGTTCGCGCGCACCCGCGCCGGCCTGACCGGCCTGCAGGCGCTGATCCGCGAAGGCGCCACCACCAAGCAGTACCTGTGCCTGCTGGACGGCCGCCTGCCGCGGGCGCGCGTGGACGTCAACGCGCCGTTGCGCAAGTCGGTCCTGCAGGGCGGCGAGCGCATGGTGCGGGTGGCCGACGACGGCAAGGCGGCGCTGACCTTCTTCCGCGAAGTCGAACGCTACCCCGGCGCCAGCCTGGTCGAGGCGACGCTCGGCACCGGCCGCACCCACCAGATCCGCGTGCACGCCGCGCACATCGGCCATCCGATCGCCGGCGACGACAAGTACGGCGACAAGGCGGCCAACCGCCGTTTCCGCGCGCTCGGCCTCAAGCGCCTGTTCCTGCATGCGGCGCGCTTCGAGTTCGAACTGGGCGGCAAGGCCTACGGCTTCTCGGCGCCGCTGCCGGACGATCTGCGCGGCGTGCTCGATGCGCTGGACGCGCAGCCGCGCTGACGTTCAGCCAGCGAGGATCGCCTCGACGCGCGCGGCGCAGACCATGTCGTTCAGCGACAGCCCGCCGACGTCGTGGGTCGACCAGCGCACCAGGCAGTGGCCGTAGCCGACCTCGAGATCGGGGTGGTGGTCTTCGCGGTTGGCCATGTAGCCGATGGCGTTGACGAAGCCGAGCGTGCGATGGAAATCGGCGAAGCGGAAATCCTTGCGGATCGCGCGGCCGTCGGCCTCGACTTGCCAGCCGGGCAGGGCGGCGAGGTGGTCGCGCACCTGCGCCGGCGTCAGCGCGTGCTCGGCGCCCTTGCGCGGCTGGCAGTGCATCTTCGCGAGCTCATCGAGCGTCATCGCGGCGAATCCTGTGGACGGGGGCAGCGCACGAGTATAGCCGCGGCGCGCTGTGCGTCGGGCGCAAACTGGACTAAAATAGTGCTGATTCACGGAGTGGCTCGATGATCCAGATTTCCACGACCGCGCAGGAGCATTTCAAGCGCCTGATCGCCCAGCAGGGGGCCGACGGCATCGGCATCCGCATCAGCGTGCGCGAAGCGGGCACGCCGGCGGCCGACTGCGAGCTGGAATTCTGCGATCCGCAGGAGCTGAGCGGCGACGAGTGGACCGTTGAGTGCGAAGGTTTCAACCTGTACGTGCCGAGCGACAGCGCGCGCTGGCTGGACGGCGCCGAGATCGACTACCAGCCGCATCGCACCGGCGGCCAGCTCAGCATCCGCGCGCCGAAGATCAAGGGCGACATCCCGGGCGTGGATGCCGGCCTGATCGAGCGCGTGCGCTACGTGCTGGAGTCCGAGGTCAATCCCAAGGTCGCGGCGCACGGCGGCCGCGTCGCCCTGCTCGAAGTGGGCGCCGACGGCGTGGTCGTGCTGCAGTTCGGCGGCGGCTGCCATGGCTGCGGCATGGTCGACGTCACCCTGAAGCAGGGCGTCGAGAAGACCCTGCGCGAGCGCATCCCGGAGATCACCGGAGTGCGCGACGCCACCGACCACAGCACGGGCTCCAAGCCGTACTACCAGCGCCAGGCGCAGGGCAGCAGTCCGTATTCTTCGTGACGCCGCCGCGGCGACGCCTCGCCCAAAACACGAAGGGCCCGGTCGATGCCGGGCCCTTCGTCGTTTCCGCGGCGGAAACGGCGCTCAGTTGCCGGCGACCACGCCGTGCAGGTCGTGGACCTTCGCCGGCAGGCCGGAGAAGTAGGCGGCGACGTCCTGGATGTCCTGTTCGGACAAGGTGGCCGCGAAGCCGACCATGATCGGATTCTTGCGGTTGCCGTTCTTGTATTCGTGCAGGGCCTGCTCGAGGTAGTCGGCGTACTGGCCGGCCAGGCGCGGGTACTGCGGATCGGTGGCGTTGCCGTCGGCGCCATGGCAGGCGAAGCAGGCGGCGGCCTTCTTCTGGCCGTCGTCGGGGTTGCCCTTGGCGAAGGCGGGGGCGGACAGCGCCAGCGCGGCGGCAACGGAAACGAGTGTGAGCACGCGATTCATCGTGATCTGTTCCTGTGTGCGGTGGGCGCTTACTGCTTGGCCAGGCTGGCGAGGTAGGCCGCCACGTCGGCGATGTCCTGGTCGGACAGGCTCTCGCCCTGCGCGCGCATGGTCGGGTGCGAGCGGTTGCCGCTCTTGTATTCCTTCAGCGCGCTGACGAGGTAGTCCTCGTTCTGGCCGGCGATGCGCGGCACGTGGTAGTTCGGATAGGCGTTCTTGTAGCCGGTGACGCCGTGGCAGCCGGCGCAGGTGTACACCAGGATGCGGCCATGCTCCTTGTCGCCCGCAGCGTGTGCGGTGCCGAACATCAGCGCCGAGCCGGCGAGCAGGGATGCAAGCAGTAGCGATCGCGTCATCGTGTGGTTCCCCCCGGATGGTGGTGTGGCCGGTTCAAAAACCCGGAGTATAGCGTGCGCGGCACGGCATGCGACAAGTTGTCCATGACCGGAGTCAAGCATGACCTGCGGCCCACGACGGCGCGCCCGGCGGCGGGCAGAGTGCGCGCCGCATCCCGTCGTCCCGCCTGCATCCCTTTTCGACCGCCGCGCATCCACCGGATGTGCTTGCATCTCCGTCAGCTTAGTGTTATACATAACTATAACACCACATCAACAACACACCGACCGCTCGCCATGGCCATCACGATCCGTCGATTTCATCCTTCTATCGTCCTGATCCCGCTGATCTTTTCCATGGCGCTCGGCGCCTGCGGCGGCGGCCGGGGGGCGTCGGACAAGGACGCTTCGGCCGGCACCCGCATCCCCGTCGAGGCCGCCGTGGCCGGCCGGGCGCCGATCGCGGCCAGCTACTCCGGTACCGGGACGCTCGAGGCTCGGGGCGAAACCGATGTCGTCGCGAAGGCCGGCGGCGTGCTGCTCAAGCTGTACGTGGAAGAGGGCGAGCACGTGCGCAAGGGGCAACTGCTGGCGCAGCTCGACGACGCCAGCGCGCGCGCCAGCGTGGCGCAGAGTCTCGCGCAGATGCGCAAGGCCGAGGCCACCTACGCGCGCGCCGAACGCGCGATCCAGCAGCAGCTGATCCCGCGCGCCGAGTACGACCAGGACAAGTATGACCTGGAAACGCAGCGCGCCGCGTATACCGGTGCCACCCTGCAGTTGGCGTACACGCGCATCGAGGCGCCGATCGACGGCGTGGTTTCCAGGCGCATGGTCAAGCTCGGCAACCTGATCCAGCCCAACCAGGCGCTGTTCCACGTCGTCGACATGGAGCCGCTGCAGGTCACGTTGAACGTGCCCGAGCGCGAGTTCGGCACGCTCGCGGCGGGCCAGCCGGTGAAACTGGCGGTGGACGCGCTGCCGGGCAAGGCGTTTCCCGGCAGCGTCGCGCGCATCGCGCCGGTGGTGGACGCGGCCAGCGGCACGTTCCGCGTCACCTGCGAGTTCCGCGACGCCACGCGCGCGCTCAAGCCGGGCATGTTCGGGCGCGTCGACGTGGTCTACGACCAGCGCCGCGACGCGCTGGTGATTCCGCGCAGCGCGCTGATCGAGGAAGACGGCGAGACCGCGGTGTTCGTGGTCGAGCGCGGCGCGCCGCCGAAGCCGGTCGCGCCGGCCAGGGGCAAGCCTGGCGAGGCGGTCGCCGCGGAGCGCAAGCCGCCGGCGGCGCCGACGCTGGTCGCCAAGCGCCGCATGGTGAAGATCGGCTATGCCGACGGCAGCCGCGTCGAGATCCGCGACGGCCTCAAGCCCGGCGAACGCGTGATCACGATCGGCCGCAACGCGGTGCGCGACGGCACCGAGGTGCAGGTGCTGGAGAACGCGCAGTGAGCCTTCCCGAACTCGCCACGCGCCGGCGCGTGACCGTCGGCATGCTGACGCTGACCCTGGTGCTGTTCGGCCTGATCGGCCTGGCCGGGCTGAAGGTCAACCTGCTGCCCGACCTGTCGTATCCGACCCTGACCGTGCGCACCGAGTACGAGGGCGCCGCGCCGCTGGAGATCGAGAACCTGGTCACCCAGCCGGTCGAGGAAGCGGTCGGCGTGGTCAAGAACGTGCGCAAGGTGCACTCGGTGTCGCGCACCGGCCAGTCCGACGTGATCATGGAGTTCGCCTGGGGCACGGACATGGACATGGCCAGCCTCGAGGTGCGCGACAAGCTGGACACGCTGCAATTGCCGCTGGATGCGAAGAAGCCGCTGC
Source organism: Mizugakiibacter sp. (assembly GCF_039680435.1). Lineage (NCBI taxonomy): Bacteria > Pseudomonadati > Pseudomonadota > Gammaproteobacteria > Lysobacterales > Rhodanobacteraceae > Mizugakiibacter > Mizugakiibacter sp. The sequence continues at coordinate 6,897 of NZ_JBDKSX010000021.1, forward strand.
TGCTGCGCTTCAATCCGTCCACCGACCCGATCGTGCGCCTCGGCCTGGTCGCCGCCGGCGACCAGGCGCTCGACGAGGCGCGGCTGAAGCAGTTGCGCCGCTACGGCGACGACGAGCTGAAGAAGCGGCTGGAGCCGCTGCCGGGCGTCGCCGCGGTCAAGGTCGGCGGCGGCCTCGAGGACGAGATCCAGGTCGCGATCGACCAGCAGCGCCTGGCGCAGCTCGGCATCGACGTCAACGACGTCGTCACCCGCCTCAAGAACGAGAACGTCAACATCTCCGGCGGCCGCATCGACGAGGGCCGCCAACGCTACCTCGTGCGCACGGTCAACCAGTTCCAGAACCTGGACGAGATGCGCGACCTGCTGGTCAAGGTCGACCGCGGCGTGCCGGTGCGGCTGCGCGACATCGCCACGGTCACGCAAGGCTACAAGGAGCGCGAGGGCGTGGTGCGCATCGACGGCCGCGAGGCGATCGAGCTCGCGGTCTACAAGGAAGGCGACGCCAACACGGTAAGCGTGGCGCAGGGCATCAAGGGCGAGTTGGAGCGGCTGCAGAAGTCGCTGCCCACCGGCACCAGGCTCAGCGTGATCGAGGACCAGTCGGTGTTCATCCAGCACGCGCTGGCCGAAGTGCGCAACGACGCCATCCTCGGCGGCGTGCTGGCGATCCTGATGATCTTCTTCTTCCTCGGCCACGCCTGGAGCACGTTCATCATCTCGCTGTCGCTGCCGGTCTCGCTGATCGCCACGTTCTTCTTCATGGACCAGCTCGGCCTCAGCCTGAACGTGATGTCGCTGGGCGGCCTGGCGCTCGCCACCGGCATGGTGGTGGACGACTCGATCGTGGTGCTGGAGAACATCGCGCGCCTGCGCGAGAAGGGCGCCTCGATCCTCGAAGCGTCGGTGAAGGGCGCGGCCGAGGTCGGCATGGCGGTGACCGCCTCGACGCTGACCACGGTCGCGGTGTTCTTCCCGCTGGTATTCGTGCAGGGCGTGGCCGGGCAGCTGTTCCGTGACCAGGCGCTGACCATCACCTTCGCGATGCTGATTTCGCTGGTGGTGGCGATGAGCCTGATTCCGATGCTGGCCTCGCTGAAGGGGCGCGCGCCGCTGGCCTATCGCGAGGAACTCGAACCCGCCAGGCCGCAGGGGCGCCTCGGCGCGCTGCCGCGCGGCCTGGTCTGGCTGTTCGTCAAGCTGTTCGGCGGCGTCGCCCGCGTCGTCGGTCCGGCGCTGCGCTTCGTCGGCCGCGGCGTGGTGCGCCCCTACGACAAGGCTGCCGCGTTCTACCACCGCTCGCTGCCGCGGGCGCTGGCGCATCCGTGGCGCGTGCTCGGTTTCGCCGCCGCCGCGTTCGCGCTGACGATGGCGCTGCTGCCGACGCTCGGCCTCGACCTGATCCCGCAGCTTGCGCAGGGACGGTTCGACATGACCGTGACGCTGCCGCCCGGCACGCCGCTGAAGGAAACCGACGCGCTGGTGCGCGAGATCGCCGCGCAGCACGCCAAGGATCCGGGCGTCGCCTCGATCTACGGCGTCGCCGGCACCGGCACGCGGCTCGACGCCAACCCGACCGAGTCCGGCGAGAACATCGCGCGGCTGTCGATCGCGCTGGCCGACGGCGCCGGCAAGCAGGCCGAGGCTGCGGAAACCGCGCGGTTGCGTGCGGCGATGGCCGCGCATGCGGGCGCGGAGGTGAAGTTCTCGCGGCCGCAACTGTTCAGTTTCTCCGCGCCGCTGGAAGTGGAGATCCGCGGCTACGACCTCGACGCGCTGTCCAAGGCCGGGCAGAAGCTGGCCGCGCTGATGAAGGAGTCGCCGCGCTTCGCCGACGTGAAATCGACGGTGCAGGGCGGCTACCCGGAGATCCGCATCCGCTTCGACCAGGAGCGCGCCGCCGCGCTCGGCCTGACCACGCGCGATATCGCCGACCGCGTCGTGCGCAAGGTGAAGGGCGAGGTGGCCACGCGCTACAACTTCCGCGACCGCAAGGTCGACGTGCTGGTGCGCGCGCGCGAGGCCGATCGCGCCAGCGTCGACGACATCCGCAACCTGATCGTCGGCTACGTCGCCGCGAACGCCGCGGCGGGTGGCAGCGCGACCGGCGGCGCGGGCAGCAACGGCAGCGCATCCGCCTCCACCGCCGCCATGAGCGACACCGCCGGCAGCGCCGCCGACACGCCGGTGCGCCTGTCCGCGGTCGCCGACGTGGTCGCCACCGAAGGCCCCAGCGAGATCCACCGGGTCAGCCAGGAGCGCGTCGCGATCGTGTCCGCCGGTTTGCGCTACGGCGACCTCGGCAGCGCGGTGCAGGAAGTGCGCACGCTGGTGGCGCAGCACCCGCTTGCCGCCGGCGTTTCCGTGCGCGTCGGCGGCCAGGGCGACGAGCTGAGCGAATCGATGCGCTCGCTGCTGTTCGCGCTCGGCCTGGCGATCTTCCTGGTCTACCTGGTGATGGCCTCGCAGTTCGAGTCGCTGCTGCATCCGTTCGTGATCATGTTCTCGATCCCGCTGGCCGCGGTCGGCGCGGTGCTGGCGCTGAAGCTGACCGGCGCGGCGATCTCGGTGGTGGTGTTCATCGGCCTGATCATGCTGGTCGGCATCGTGGTGAAGAACGCGATCGTGTTGATCGACCGCGTCAACCAGTTGCGCGAGGAGGGCCACGCCAAGCGCGAGGCGATCGCGCTGGCCGCGGAGTCGCGCCTGCGGCCGATCGTGATGACCACGCTGTGCACGCTGATCGGCTTCCTGCCGCTGGCGATCGGCGTCGGCGAGGGCGCCGAGGTGCGCGCGCCGATGGCGGTCACGGTGATCGGCGGCCTGGCGGTCTCGACCTTGCTGACGCTGGTGGTGGTGCCGGTGGTGTACGACCTGCTGGACCGCCGCGCCGACGCCTGGTACGTGGCGCGCGGCGAGCGCAAGCGCGCGAAGATGGCGCAGCGCGATGCCGGCGAGGCGGCCGGAGAGCAGCCGGCATGACGCTCGCCGAGCTCAGCCTGAAGCGGCCGGTCACCGCGGTGATGTTCTTCGTGTCGATGACCGTGATCGGCCTGATCGCCGCGTTCCGCCTGCCGCTCGAGCAGTTCCCCAGCCTCGACGTGCCGTTCGTGGCGATCAACCTGCCGTATCCGGGATCGACGCCCGCAGAGATCGAGCGCACCATCGCGCGCCCGGTCGAGGAGGCGCTGGCCACGCTGCCGGGCATCAAGCGCATGCGCTCGACTTCGACGGCCGACAGCGCGCAGATCTTCCTCGAGTTCAAGTGGGGCGAGAACACCGCGTTCAAGGCGGTCGAGGCGCGCGAGAAGATCGACGCGATCCGCAAGGACCTGCCGTCCGACCTGCAGCGCTACGACGTGCTGAAGTTCTCCACCAGCGACGATCCGCTGCTGCAATTGCGCATCGCCAGCGAGGGCGGCGACCTGTCCAACGCCTACGCGTTGCTCGACCGCGAGTTCAAGCGCCCGCTGGAGCGCATTCCGGGCGTGGCCCGCGTCAACATCCAGGGCGTCGGCGAGCCGGAGGTGCAGATCGAGCTGTCCGCCGACCGCGTGGCCGCGCACAGCGTCGACCTGCGGGACCTCTACCAGCGCCTGCAGAAGGCCAATTTCTCGCTGAGCGCCGGCCAGATCGGAGGCGCCGACATGCGCTTCCGCGTGCAGCCGGAAGGCCAGTGGAACAGCCTCGACGACATTCGCGCGTTCCCGGTCGATGCGCACGGCCTGCGCCTCGGCGACATCGCCACGGTCAGCCTCAAGCCAGAGCGCCTCGAATACGCGCGCCGCCTCGACGGCCGCCCCGCGATCGGCGTGGACATCTACCGCGAGCGCAATGCCAACCTGGTCGATGTCGGAAGCGCGGTGATGGCGGCGGTCGAGCAGATCCGCCGCGAGCCCGAGCTGCACGGCATCCGCGTCTACGCGTTGGACAACCAGGCGGAGAGCGTCACCGGCTCGCTGCGCGAACTCGGCAAGGCCGGCCTCGAGGGCACGCTGCTGGCGGTGCTGGTGCTGTTCTTCTTCCTGCGTGACTGGCCGTCGACGCTGATGGTGTCGCTGGCGATCCCGATCTGCATGGTGATCACGCTGGGCTGCATGTACTTCCTCGGCATCAGCCTGAACGTGCTGTCGATGATGGGCCTGCTGCTGGCGGTCGGCATGCTGGTGGACAACGCGGTGGTGGTGGTGGAAAGCATCTACCAGTACCGCGAGAAGCATCCCGACAAGCCGTGGTACTGCGCGGTGCAGGGCACCCAGGTGGTCGGCATCGCCATCGCCGCGGGCACCTTCACCAGCGTGGTCGTGTTCCTGCCCAACCTGTTCGGCGAGAAGAACGACATCGCGATCTTCCTGACCCAGGTGGCGATCGCGATGTCGATCGCGCACCTGGCCTCGTGGCTGGTCGCGGTCAGCCTGGTGCCGATGCTGTCGTCCAGGCTGCCGCCGCCGAAGTTCCTCGGCCGCGAGAACGCGATCACGCGCCTGCGCGCGCGCTACCAGCGCGTGGTCGCCTGGACGCTGCGCCACCGGCGCTGGACCATGACCGCGGTGTTCGCGCTGTTCGCGCTCAGCCTGGTGCCGATCATGCTGACCAAGAAGGACATGTTCGACGGCGGCGAGCCGCGCCGCCTGCGCCTGTTCTATCAGCTCAACGCGAACTACCGGCTGCAGGACCTCAAGCCGGCGGTGCTGCAGGTGGAGGACTACCTCAACCGCAACCGCGAGAAGTTCGAGATCCGCACGCTGTACAGCTACTACAGCGAGCGCAACAACGACTTCACCGTTACCGACGTCCTGCTGAAGGACGGGGCCGAGGCCAAGCGCAGTTCCAAGGACATCCAGGAGGAGATCCGCAAGGGCCTGCCCACGCTCGCGATCGGCAAGGTCAGCTTCGACTTTCCGCGCGGCAACGGCGGCAACAACGGCGTCGATATCGCCCTGACCGGCGATTCGACGGAGCAACTGCGCGAGCTGGCCGACAGCGCGATCCCGGTGCTGTCGCGGCTGCCGAGCCTGCGCGACGTGCGCGCCAGCGTCGGCAACGGCGACCGCGAGATGGCCACGCACGTGGACCGCGTCCGCGCCAAGAGCTACGGCTTCGGTGCCGACGAGGTGGCGCAGTACATCGCGATCGCGCTGCGCGGCATGCCGCTGAAGGAGTTCCGCAGCGGCGACCGCGAGATCCCGGTCTGGCTGCGCTTCCAGGGCGCCGACACGCAGAGCCTGCAGGGGCTCAGCGACTACACCCTGCGCGCCGCCGACGGCACCCGCGTGCCGCTGATGTCGATGCTGCGCGCGGACACGCGCGAGACGCCGTCGGCGATCGAGCGCGTCGACCGGCGCACCTCGCTGAAGATCAGCGCCAACCTCGCGCAGGGCAGGACCATGCCTGATGCGCGCAGGGAAATCACCGCGGCGATGGACGCGCTGGCGCTGCCGCCCGGCTACAAGTGGAGCTTCGGCGAAGGCTTCGACCGCGACCAGGACGCCGGCCAGCAGATGCTGCTGAACACGCTGCTGGCGCTGGTGCTGGTCTACGTGGTGATGTGCGCGATGTTCGAGTCGCTGGTGTTCCCGGCGGCGATCCTGACCACCTTCGTGTTCTCGGTGTTCGGCGTGTTCTGGCTGTTCTGGCTGACCGGCACCACCTTCTCGATCATGGCCTTCATCGGCATCCTGATCCTGATGGGCGTGGTGGTGAACAACGGCATCGTGATGATCGTGCACATCAACCAGTTGCGCCACGACGGCCACGCGCGCAGCGAGGCGCTGGTGCTCGGCGCCGGCGAGCGCCTGCGGCCGGTGCTGATGACCATGGCGACCGCGATCCTCGGCATGCTGCCGCTGTCGCTGGCCAGCGCGGTGGCGTGGAACGACGGCCCACCGTACTACCCGATGGCGCGCGCCATCGCCGGCGGCCTGACGTTCTCGACCATCGTCACCCTGCTGGCGCTGCCGTGCATCTATGCGCTGCTGGACGACGCGCGCATGTGGGTGCGCCGCGTGATCCGCGACGCGCGCGCGGGCCGGGTGCGCCGCCGCGTGCCGGCGCTGGCTGCCTCCGGCGAGGGCTGAACGCGGCGGTGTACGCGGCGACGCCGCGAGAGGCGGCTAGAACAGCGCCTTGAGGATGCGGAAGCCGGCGATGTATTCGCCGGCGATGGTGCCGAGGTTCACCAGCACGAACACCAGCAGGGTCTGCGCGACGCGGTTGCGCCACCAGCCGCGCCAGTCGACCAGGTCATCGCGCAGGCGCTCGAAGTCGGCGATGCGCGGCTTGCGCAGCCAGGCTTCGGCCAGGGCCGCGCATACGCCGGAGGACAGGCCCGGCGGCCGGATCGGTTTCAGTGGGCCGGCGACGAACGCGGTCAGCACGCTCAGCGGGTGCGCGCGCGCGAGGATCGCCGCCAGGGCGGACAGGCCGCCGGTGAACAGGATCCAGTCGCGCAGCGCCGCGGCGCCGAGCGAGGCGTCGCGGCGGAACATCACCGCGATGGCGGCGAAGATCGCCAGCACCAGCCCCAGCGCCAGCCACTTCGGCCAGCGCGCGGCCGGCGGCACCGCGCTGAGCGCGGCGAGATCGGCGGCCTCGCCTTCGGCGAGGTGCCGGCGCAACCCGGCGAGGTGGCCCGCGCCGAGCACGACCAGCACGCGGCGCACCGTCGGCGCGCGCGCCGCTTCCTCGCGCAGGCGCGCCGCCATGTAGGCGTCGCGCTCGCCGATCAGCGCGGTGTACAGCGACTGCGATTCCTCGGCGAATTCGCGGAACGCGCCTTCCAGCAGGTCGCCCTGCTTGAGCTTCTCGATGTCGCCCTCGGCGATCCCGTCGCGCTCGAACAGCCCGCCGACCAGGCCGGCGAGGATGCCGAGCCTGTCCTTGAAGCCGACCGAGCGCCAGGTGCGCTTCAGCGTCACGCCGACGTCGCGGTCGACCAGCCAGGTCGGCAGGCCGCGCTGGTCCGCGCCCTGCATGGCCGCCTTCATCTCGGCGCCGGGCTCGATGCCGAACTGCTCGGCGAGGCGGCGCTGGAACGCGGAGAGCGCCAGGCTGGCCGCGACCATGCCGGCCTTGCCCTGGCGGATCACCTGGAACAGGTCCATCTGCGCGAACGCCGCCGGGTCGCGCATGGCGCGCGCGCGGTTCTCGCACAGCTCCACCGCGACCGCATCGAAGGTCTCGCGCGCGAGCAGCGCCTCGACGGCGGCGACGCTGGCGCGCGATACGTGTGCGGTGCCGAGCAGCACGTATTCGATGCCGTCGCGGCTGACGCGCTCGATCGGCTGGTCGGCGAGCGGATCGGCGACGGTGGCGGCGGTGGGCGAGGGTGGCGCGGAGGAATCCATTGGTCTTTTTTGCACGGGCGGTCGGAGGAGCGAGGCTTGGAGAGCCGCCGCGCCTGGGGCGGGTTCAATCGCGGTAGCGTTTCAGCAGGTCGCCGTAGGCGTCGATGCGACGGTCGCGCAGGAACGGCCAGATGCGGCGCACGTTCTCGCTGCGCGCCATGTCGATCTCGGCGAGCAGCAGCTCGCGGCGGTCCGTGCCGGCGCGCGCGAGGAATTCGCCCTGCGGCCCGGCGACGAAGCTCGAACCCCAGAACTGCAGGCCGCGGCCGCCGTCCGGCGCCGGCTCGAAGCCGGTGCGGTTGCAGGCCAGCAGCGGCAGGCCGTTGGCGACGGCGTGGCCGCGCTGCACGGTGATCCAGGCGTCGCGCTGGCGCTCCTTCTCGTCCACGGCGTCGGCGGGATCCCAGCCGATCGCGGTCGGGTACAGCAGCAGTTCGGCGCCGGCCAGCGCCATCAGGCGCGCGGCTTCCGGATACCACTGGTCCCAGCACACCAGCACGCCGAGGCGGCCGACCGAGGTCCGGATCGGCTCGAAGCCGAGGTCGCCCGGCGTGAAGTAGAACTTCTCGTAGAACGCCGGATCGTCCGGGATGTGCATCTTGCGGTAGACGCCGGCGATTGCGCGCGAACGGTCGAACACCACGGCGGTGTTGTGGTAGAGGCCGGCGGCGCGGCGCTCGAACAGCGAAGCCACCACCACCAGCTTCAGCGCCTCGGCCAGCGCGCCGATGCGCTCGGTGCCGGGGCCGGGGATCGCCTCCGCGCGCTCGAACTCGTCGACGCTCTCGTGCTGGCAGAAGTACGGGCCGTTGTGCAGCTCCTGCAGCAGCACCAGCGACGCGCCGGCGGCGGCGGCTTCGCGCAGGCCGGCCTCGATGGCGTCCAGGTTGGCGTCGCGGCTGCCGCGGTCGGTGTCCTGCAGCAGCGCCACTTTGAGGGTGCGGGCCATGCGCGGTCCGTATTCCGTGGTCGGTGGGGTCGCCTAGTGTAGCCGAGCGCTCAGCGCCCGTAGGTCAGGGTGACCTCGGCCTTGCCCAGCGTGTGGTCGCGTAGCGCGGGAGCGGCCGTCGCCGGCGAGGCGTCGGCCCGCACCGGCAGGGCGGCGACGTCCAGCGCGTGGACGGCGAACACGTAGCGATGCGGCGGGTCGCCGGCGGGCGGGCAGGGGCCGCCCCAGCCGGCCGCGCCGAAATCGTTGCGCAGCGCGCGTGCGCCCTTCGGCAGCGCGCCGCCTTCGGGCAGCGCGTGCGCCGACGCCGGCAGGTCGATCACGAACCAGTGCCACCAGCCATGGCCGGTCGGCGCGTCGGGGTCGTAGACGGTCACCGCGAAGCTGCGCGTGCCGGCCGGCGCGCCCTGCCAGTCCAGGCGCGGCGCGAGGTTGTCGCCGCGGCAGCCGTAGCCGTCGTAGGCATGCCGCTCGGCAATGCGGCCGTGCGCATCGGCAGCGTCGACGTGCAGGCGGAATTCGCCGGCGTGCGCGCTGCCGGCGAACGCGAAGGCGAGGAATGCGGCGAGGGTGCGTGGCATGGAAGCGGCTCCATGCGGAGGCGGGCGCCGACGATGATATACCTTCGCGGCGCGGCCCGATGCGCCCGCGCCGCCGCGCGGTTCAGCCGAGCGCGCCGGCCGGGAGCTGCATGGTCACGCAGTGCAGGCTGCCGTTCTGCCAGATCAGCGGCCGGCACGGCACCGGCACGACCTCGCGGCCGGGATGCGCGGCGGCGATCACCTGCGCCGCGCCGGCATCGGCCGGATCGCCATACACGGGCATCAGCACCGCGCCGTTGACGATCAGATAGTTCGCGTAGGACGCCGCGAGGCGCCGTTCCCCGTCGATGATCGGCCGCGGCCAGGGCAGCGCGTGCAGCGTGTACGGACGGCCATCGGCGGTGCGCAGCGCGGCCAGTTCCTCGCGCATCGCCGCCAGTTCGTCATGGTGAGGGTCGGCGGGATCTTCGCAGGCCTGGTACACGATCGCGTCGCCCGGCGCGAAGCGCGCCAGCGTATCGATGTGCGCGTCGGTGTCGTCGCCTTCGAGATAGCCGCGGTCCAGCCACAGCACGCGGCGCGCGCCCAGCGACTTGCGCAGCATCTGCGCGATCGCCTCGCGCGACTGTTCGGGATGGCGCTGGTGCAGGCAGCGCCAGGTGGTCAGGATCGTGCCGCGGCCGTCGCTTTCGATGGCGCCGCCTTCCAGCGCCCAGTCGATGCGGCGGTGCTCGGCGTGTGCGAACAGGCCGCGTGCGACCAGGCCTTCGATCAGGCGGTCGTCGCGGCTCGCCTCGAACTTGCCGCCCCAGCCGGTGAAGCGGAAGTCGTGCAGGCGGAAGCGCGCGCCGTCGGTCAGCGTGATCGGGCCGGAGTCGCGCAGCCAGGTGTCGTCGTAGGGGATCTCGACGAAGCGCACGCGCGTCGCGTCCACGCCTGCATTGTCGAGCAGCGCGGCGGCGCGCGTGCGCACGGCCTCGTCCGCCACGCAGACGATCGCCGGCTGGAAGCGCGTGATCGCCAGCACCAGCGCGGTATAGGTCGATTCGGTCTGGAACAGGCGCGGCGCCCAGTCGGTGCCGGCGTGCGGCCAGGCGACCAGCACTGCTGCCTGCGGCGCCCATTCCGCAGGCAGGCGGAAAACGTCGGTTGTCATGCGGCTACGGTGAGGAAGCGGCGGGTGCCGGCGACGCGGGCGTGTCCACCACGCTGTGGATCACGCGGTCGCGCTCGAAGTAGACGGTGTAGCCGGGGTAGTCCCAGCGGTTGATCGGCGGGTGCTTCGGCGCGTCGCCGCCGGCGCTGGGCAGCTTCTTCAGCGGCGCGCCGTAGCGCTTCTCCACTTCGGCCATGGTCATGCCGCGCTTGGGCAGGTCCATGCCGTGCTCCTGCTGCACCTTCTGCTTGATGCTGAACTTTTCGGCATGCGCGGCCGGCGCCGCGGCCAAGGCGATCGCGGCGGCCGCCAGCAGGGTCGACAGTGCGGTCCGAGCGGTCATGGGCATGGTGTCTCTCCCCGAAGCGGCGATGGCGTGTTTTAGCAGAAGCCGCGCACCTTATCCACGGCGGTGCGCGCCGTTCCGTGCGGCATTCAACGCTTTCGGCACGCGCCTGCGCGCACGCCGTGGATTTCGTCCGGCCGACCTCGTCGGGCCACGCCGCGAACGGTGGCGGGACCGCGGTGGCCGCGTCCTGCCGGAGCGGATTCGCCCGTCCGAAAAACAAGAAGCCGCCCGAAGGCGGCCTCTTGCGCGTTCGCGAGTGGCGTCGTGCTCAGCGCTGACGCGCCTTGAAGCGCGGGTTGCTCTTGCAGATCACGAACACCTTGCCGCGACGGCGCACGACCTTGCAGTCGCGGTGCCGCTGTTTGGCGGACTTGAGCGAGGAAAGCACCTTCACGGCCAGCTCCTTGAAACGAAACGGATAAAACAGACGGGCGAGTTTAGCCGGCGACGGCGTTCAAGGCAAGGACGGGGCGCGCGGCAGCACGCCTTCGAGGAACCGCAGCAGCACCGGCGCGGCGTTGCCGCCGCGCCAGGCGACCGCCAGCGGCATCGTCGCCTCGGCGTCGGCCAGGGGCAGGAAGCTCACGCCGGGCAGGCGCACCGCCTGCAGCGAGGCCGGCACCACGGCGAGGCCGATGCCGGCGGCGACCAGGCTGAGCAGGCTGGAGAGCTGCTGCGCCTCCTGCCGGATGCGCGGCTGCGAGCCGGTCTTGCCGGCCAGCCGCGCGAAGATGTCGTGGACGGTGCTGCTGAGCCGGCGCGGTTGCGCGACGAAGGCTTCGCCGGCCACCTCGCGAAAGCGGACGCGCGCACGCCCGGCCAGCCGGTGCGTCGACGCCACCGCCAGCAGCAGCGGCTCGCGGTCCAGCAGCTCGAAGCGCACCCGGCGCCGGGTGGGCGCATCCTTCGGCGGCGCGCGCACGAAGCCGACGTCGATGACGTCCTCGACCAGCGCGGCAAACTGCTGCTCGGTGAACATCTCGTGCAGCTCCAGCTGCACCTCGGGGTAGGCGCGGGTGAAGCGCAGCACGGCCTCGGGCAGGGTGGGGTGGAACGCGACCGAGCCGGGGTAGGCGAGCCGCAGCCGGCCGATCTGGCCGGCGGCCGCGCGCTCGGCGGTGCGGCGCGCGATGTCCGCCTGCTGCAGGGTCTTGCGCGCCTCGACCAGGAACGCGCGCCCGGCCTCGCTCAGCGCCACCCGGCGCCGGTTGCGGTCGAACAGGCGCACGCCCAGCGTCGATTCCAGCGCGCGGATCTGCTGCGACAGCGGCGGCTGCGAGATATGCAGTTGCTGTGCCGCCCGGGTAAAACTGAGGGTGTCGGCGACGGTGACGAAGTAACGCAGTTGGCGCAGATCCAACATAGATGTGTCGGCTATAACTGACACATCGATTATATATTGGACTGCAGAAGGGGCGGGGCGTAAGGTGCGCTCGCCGTTCTCCAACGGCAGTTCCGTCCCACGCCCCCCCCTCGAGGGACGGTTCCCGGTTCTGCAGGCGGTGCGCACGCTTACTTCCGGCGTTGCCCCCTCCCCCAATCCCCAACGCCCGCGCGCCGCCTGCAGGCCGCCTTCTCCCCCACCGGCTCGCCCCCGCGTCAGTGCTGCATCAGCACCGGCAGGGTAGCGTGTTCGAGCACTTGCCGGGTGGCGCCGCCGAACACGTATTCGCTGAAGCGGGTGCGGCCGTAGGCGCCCATGACCAGCAGATCCGCCCGCACCGAGGCGGCGGCATCGAGCAGGGCGCGACCTGCCTCGGCGTCGTCCGCTTCGATCGGCCGCTCGCCCGCGCCGATGCCGTGCGCCTCGAGATGGCGCTGCACGTCGAACGGCGGATGCCAGGACAGCGCCGACAGCGGTTCCTTGCGCCTGCCGCTGAGCAGCGTCACCCGTCCGGCCAGGCGCAGGATCGGCAGCGCGCCGTGGATGGCGCGGATCGATTCGGCGGAGCCGTTCCAGGCCAGCGCGACGTGTTCCAGGCGAAGCGGCGGCGCCCAGGCGGCGGGCACCACCACGCACGGCAGGTCGGTGCCGAGCACGGCGTGGCCGACCACGCCCACCGATCCGCCGGGTCGGTCCGGATCGCGCTCCAGCACCAGCAGATCGTGCCAGTTGCCGGCGTAGGCGAGCACGTCGCCGACCCGGCCCTCGGCCACGATCCATTCGCTGCCGCGCACCGCGTGTCCGGAGGCCCACGCCCGGAACGGCGCGGCCGCCGCGCGCGCGGCCTCGACCTCCTCGCGCGCCAGCGCCAGCAGCTCGGCGACCAGCATCGCCGAGTCGTAGGCGGCGATCGCCGCCGCGGGTTCGTTGACGAAGATCCCGCAGAGGCGGGCCTCCAGCATCGCGGCGAGTTCGGCCGCGAAGCGCAGCCCGTTCGGCCAGGCGTCGTGGCGCAGGGCGTAGGCGAGGATGTCGCGCATGGCGATGGCTCCGGCTGAATGGGGCTCAGCGGTACACCAGTACCGGCACCTTGCTGTGGGTCAGCACTTTCAGCGTCTCGCTGCCCAGCAGCACGGCCTTGGCGCCGCGGCGCCCGTGCGAGGCCATCACGATCAGGTCGCAGCCGCGCTTCTGCGCCTCGTCGACGATCGCCTCGTAGGGATCGTCGCAGACGATGTGGCTGCTGTCGCAGGCCACGCCCTCGGCCTTGGCGATGTCGCGCACCGTGGCCAGGTAGCGCTCGGCCCGGCTCACCGCCTGCGCGTTGTATTCCTCGCGCGTCGCCTCGAGCAGTTCGGTGACGTAGGTGAAGGTGTGGAACGCCGGGATCGCGTGGAAGGCGTGCACGCGCGCGCCGAGCAGCTTGGCCAGCTTGGCGCCTTGCCGCACGGCGCGCATGGAAAGCTCGGAACCATCGGTCGGAAGCAGGATGTGCTTGAACATGGTCATTCCCCCTCGTTGGGCCGCGTGATGCGGCGTTGGCCGAATCCGCGGCCAGCGTGACCGCTCGCGGGCGCGACAAGGTTGATCGGCATCAACGCCGCGCATCGGGCGGTCGAGGCGCCGACGCCCGGCGCCGCACTGTTGATGCAGATCAATGGGCGCGGGGCGCGCGCGGCTAGGGTGGGTTCCGCTGCCGCGGCAACGCGGCACGGTCCATCCGGTGGAGGTAGCCGTCATGCGCGTCGGAGAGCTGTGCAGCCGCGAAGTGGTGTTCGTGCACAGCGACGAAACCGCGCGTGCGGCCGCCGAAGTGATGCGCGAATACCATGTCGGCGACGTGGTGGTGGTGGTCGAGCGCAACGGGCGCAACATGCCCGTGGGCGTCGTCACCGACCGCGACCTGGCGATCGAGATCGTGGCCAAGGGGATCGACCCGGGCATCGTCACCGCCGGCGACATGATCACCCAGCGCGTCGTCTGCGCCGAACTGGAAGAAAGCTACGTCGACGTGCTCGAGCGCATGCGCCACGCCGGCGTGCGGCGCATCCCGGTGGTCGACGTGTACGGTGCGCTGGTCGGCATCCTGGCGTTGGACGACGTGCTGCGCTTCGTCAGCCGGCAGCTCGCGGACATCGCCCAGTTGATCGCCGTGCAGCCGCAGCTCGAGGCCGTCGCGCGCACCTGAGCGGATACGCAACCGATGACTACCAGACCTGGATACGCGGACGCGCTGTACGCGCGCCAGGACGCGAACGTGGTGGAAGGAGCGCGCCCGGCGTCGGCGTCGGCGCGGCGCTGGGCGGTCTGGACGGAACAGGAAGCCGCCGGCACGCAGGCCTGCTTCGC
>NZ_JBDKSX010000022.1:0-6797 GCF_039680435.1 Mizugakiibacter sp.
GGAACAGCGGGCGCAGCACGCCGAACATCAGCACCAGCAGCACCAGCGCGCCGAGGCCCTGCTTGATCACGTCGCGCACGCCGGGCCGGTCCAGGATCGGCGTGCCCGGCAGGTCCGCGGCGGGATCGCTGTGGAACGGCACGTTGACCACGCTGACGCTGTCGCCGCGCGCGGCGTCGAAGCCGACCGCGTTCTTGACCAGCTCGTTCATCTGCGCCAGCTCGGCCTTGCCGAGCGGCTCGCTCTTGCTGGCGCCCTCGGCATCGGTGACCTGCTTGTTGTCCACCACCACCGCGACGCTGAGCCGGCGGATCGCGCCGACCGGCGCGCGCGTGTGGCTGATGGTGCGGTCGAGTTCGTAGTTGCGCGTGGCTGCGCTGGAGCTTTCGCCGGGCGCCGCCGCCGCGGTCTGCGCTTCGCCGGCGGCCGGCTTGGCGGCGGCCGGATTGGCCGCGGTCGGCTGCGCCGGCGTCGACGGCGGCTGGTTGCTCAGCGCGCCGGGGATGCCCTGCGCGCCGGCGGTGCCGTCGCGGCGCTGCTCGCTGCTGACCTGCTCGCTGCGCAGCGCCGGCTTGTCGTGATCGTAGGTCTCGCTGGTCTTCTCGGTTTCGGTGAAGTCCATGTCGGCGACCACCTGCGCGCGCACGCGGCCGGCGCCGACCAGCGGCGTCAGCAGCTCCTCGACGCGCGCCGCGTAGGCGTCCTCGACGCTCTGCATCAGGCGGAAGCGGCTGTCGGCGACGTCGGCCGCGCCGCCGTCGCCGGTGGTGAGCAGTTGGCCCTGCTGGTCGATCACCGAGACCTGGCGCGGGTCGAGGTCGGGCACGCTGGAGGCGACCAGATGCACGATCGCGCCGACCTGCGAGGGATCGAGCCGGCGCCCGGGGTACAGCGAGACCACCACCGAGGCGCTGGCCGGGCGGCGTTCGCGGATGAACGCCGACGCCTTCGGCAGCGCGAGGTGCACGCGCGCGTTCTTCACCGACTGCAGGCTGGCGATGGTGCTGGCGAGGTCGCTCTCCAGGCCCTGCTGGTAGCGCGCCTTCTCGGCGAAGTCGCTCATGCCGAACGGCGAGTCGGCGCCGGCGGCGGCGCTGCTGCCGGCGCTGCCGCGCGGCAGGCCCTGCGCGGCCAGCTTCAGGCGCAGCGAGGCGATGTCGGCGGACGGCACGAACACCGACCCGCCGCTGCCGCCGAGCTGGTACGGCTCGCCGGCGGCCTGCAGCGCCTGCACCACCTGCGCGGCGTCCTTGTCGTCGAGGTTGGCGTACAGCAGCGCGTAGCTCGGCGCGCGCGACCACAGCACGATGGCCACGCCGACGGCGACCGCCGCGGCGATGCCGACCAGCAGCAGCAGCTGGCGCGCGCCGGGGAACTGCGCGAGGTTGAGGCGCGCGGCGGCGCGCTGCGGGATGGCGTTGCTGGCGGCGGCGAGATCGGTCATGGCGGCGTCGGCTCAGGTCGGCGCAGGGCGCTCACACCGGCATGTTCATGATGTCTTTGTAGGCGTCGACCAGCTTGTTGCGCACCTCGGTCATGGTGCGGAACGAGAGGTCGGCCTTCTGCAGCGCGACCATCACCTGGCCGAGATCGGCGCGCGGGTCGCCGCGCTCGAACGCGGTGGCGAGCTGGCCGGCGCTGCGCTGGGTTTCCTCCACGCCGCCGACCGCCTGCTTCAGCAGCGCGCCGAAATCCTGACGCCCCGCCGCCGGCGCCTCGACGTTCGCCGCACCGGCGGCGGCGAACGGCCCGCCGGCCTGCGCGGCGAGGCCGCGCATCTGCGTCAGCAGGCCGTTGATGTCGATCTGGCTCATCGCTCGCGTCCTTCGCAAAGCGCCGGCAATCCGGCGTTTCTCACATAGATGCACAGGCCGTGCCGAGCGGTACCTGCACGCCCGACTCGCGCAGCCGCTGCAGCTTGTGGCGCAGCGTGCGCGGGCTGATGCCGAGCCGCTCGGCCGCGGCCTTGCGGCTGCCGTTGCCGGCGCGCAGCGCCTCGATGATCAGCGCCTGCTCGGAGCGGCGCAGCGTGCTGTCCAGCGCCGCCGCGTCGGCCGGCGCGGCGGCGGGCGCCGGGGTTTCGTCGCCCTCGAAGCGCAGTTCGGCGACGCCGATCGCGTTGCCGCCGGCCAGCACCAGCGCGCGCTGCAGCAGGTTGTCCAGCTCGCGCACGTTGCCCGGCCAGCGGTGCGCCAGCAGGCGCGCCTCGGCGGCGGCGTCCAGTGCCGGCACGGCGCGGCCGCGGCAATGGCGTGCCAGCAGGCGGCGCGCCAGCGGCAGGATGTCGCCGGGGCGCTCGCGCAGCGGCGGCAGGTGCAGCGGGAACACGTTGAGCCGGTAGTACAGGTCCTCGCGGAAGCGGCCGGCGGCGACCTCCTCGCGCAGGCGCCGGTTGCTGGTGGCGATCACGCGCACGTCCAGCGCGATCGGCGCCCGGCCGCCGAGGCGCTCGACCTCGCGCTCCTGCAGCACGCGCAGCAGCTTGGCCTGCAGGCCGAGGCCCATCTCGGAAATCTCGTCCAGCAGCAGGGTGCCGCCCTGCGCCTGCTCGAACTTGCCGGGGTGCGCGGCCTGCGCGCCGGTGAAGGCGCCCTTCTCGTGGCCGAACAGCACCGCCTCCAGCATGTTCTCCGGGATCGCCGCGCAGTTGATCGCGACGAACGGCCCGGCGGCGCGCGGCGACTGCGCGTGCAGGTAGCGCGCCACCACCTCCTTGCCGGTGCCGCTGTCGCCGCCGATCAGCACGGTGGCCGCGCTGGCGGCGACGCGGCGCGCCAGCTCCAGCAGCTCGCGCGAACGCGGGTCGACGGCGACCGGCCCTTCGGTGCCGTCGTCCGCGGGCGGCAGGTGGCGGCGCGCCAGCCGCACCAGTTGCGCGGCGTCGAACGGCTTGACCAGGTAGTCGCTGGCGCCCTCGCGCATCGCCTCGACCGCCTGCGCGACGGTGGCGAACGCGGTCATCATCACCACCGGCAACTGCGGATGCTCGCGGCGCAGGCGCTGCAGCAGCTCGCGCCCGTCCATCGGGCGCATCTGCACGTCGCTGACGACCAGGCCGACCGGCCGCTCGGCCAGCAGCGCCAGCGCCTGCGCGCCGTCGGCGGCTTCCGCGACCGGCAGCTCGGCCAGTTCCAGCGTCTCGCGCAGCGCCTCGCGCAGGTGCGCGTCGTCTTCGACGATCAGCACGCAGGGTTCGGTCACGGCACCGGGCTCCTTTCGTTGTGCATCGCGCGCTCGCCGCCGCGCAGCGCGCGGCCGGCGTCCGCCTCGGGCAGCGACACCACGAAGAGTGCGCCGGCGCCGGGCTCGGCCTGCACGGCGATCTCGCCGCCGTGCGCGGCGACCACCGCGCGCGCCACGGCCAGGCCGAGGCCGGTGCCGCCGCTGCGGGTGGTGAAGAACGGTTCGAAGATGCGCTCGGCCAGCTCCGGCGCGATGCCGGGGCCGTCGTCGCGGATGCCGATGCGCACGCGCCCGCCGATGCGCTCGGCGTCGATGCGCACGCAGCCGCCGGCGCCGGCGGCCTGCAGGCCGTTGACCGCGAGGTTGGTCAGCGCGCTGGCCAGCAGCTCGCGCTGGCCGCGCAGCACGGCGCCGCCGCTGCGGTCGTCGAATTCGAGGCGCGCGGCGGGGCCGCGCTGCGGCTCGGCGGCCCGCGCGATCGCGGCGAGCAGCGCCGCCACTTCGATGCGCTCGGCGCCGGCGTCGGCGCCGTCGCCGCGCGCGAACGCAAGCATGTCGGCGATCAGCCGCTCGAGATGGTGCAGCCGCGCCTGGATCTTCTCGCCGAGCCGCTGCGCAATGGCCGCGTTCAGTCCGCCTTCGGCGAGGCGCGATGCGTACAGCACCGCCGCCGCCAGCGGCGTGCGCAACTGGTGCGCGAGGCGCGCGCTCATCTCGCCCATCGCCGACAGCCGCTCGTGGCGCTCCAGCCGCGCCTGCAGCGTTCGCGCCTCGGTGACGTCGGTGAACAGCAGCACGTGGCCGCCGTCGGACAGGCGGCGCGTCGACATCGCCAGGCTGCGGCCGTCGGCGAGGCGCAGCGTGCCGCCGTCGCTGTCGGCGCCGAACGCGCGCGCGCCGACCGCCGCCCACGGCTGGCCGAGCAGCGGCTCGTCGAACAGCTCGTGCGCGCCGGCGTTGCAGTCCTGCACGCGGTCGTCGTCGTCGAGCACCACCACGCCGCCGGGCAGGACCTCGAGCAGGCCCTGCATGCGTTCGGCGAGGCGCTCCCTGGCGGCGAACTCGCGCTGCCGCGCCGCGTCGGCGGCGGCGAGCTGCGCGCCCAGCAGGGCGACCTGCTGTTCCAGCTCGCGGTAGGACTCGGCGAGAAAGCGCGAGGTGTCGTTGAACAGGGCGAAAGCCTGTTCGAGTTCGCTGGCCCGCTGTCTGGCACTGGCTTTCATGCGCGCTCCGGGGATCTGCCTCCCCGGAGCGTCATCGCAACGATCGTGCCAATTGTCGAAAGCCCCGGTGTCTCAGGCAGTTGCGGCCGCCGTCATGCGGCCGCGTCAAGAACCCGTCAGTTGCAGGCCGCCCTGCATCCCATACTTGCGCAGCTTCTCGACCAGGGTCGTGCGCTGCAGATGCAGCAGCTTGGCGGCCTTGGCGACGATGCCGTCGGAAGCCTGCAGCGCCTGGCGGATCAGCGACGCCTCGATGCCGGCGAGGTGGTCCTTCAGGTCGATGCCGCTGTGCGGCAGCAGCATGCAGCTTTCCAGCGCGCTGACGCCGTCCGCGTGCGCGGCCGCGACCTCGTCGATGTCGTGCTCGACCTCCTCGCCGCTGCGGTATTTCGCCGGCAGGTCGGCGGCGCGCACCGCGCCGTGCGGGTACAGGATCGCCAGGCGCTCGATCAGGTTGGCCAACTCGCGCACGTTGCCCGGCCACGGGTGCCGGGACAGCGCGCGCAGCGCGCCCTCGCTCAGGGCCACGCTCTCCAGCCCGCGCCGCGCCAGGCGCGCGCTGAACTCGGCGATCAGCTCGGGCAGGTCGCCGAGGCGCTCGCGCAGCGGCGGCATCTCGATCGGGAACACGCTGAGGCGGTAGAACAGGTCCTCGCGGAACTGGCCGCGTTCGATCGCCTGCTCGAGGTTGCGGTGGGTGGCGGCGATGATGCGCACGTCGCAGCGCTGCGAGCGGTTGCTGCCGACGCGCTCGTACATGCGCTCCTGCAGCACGCGCAGCAGCTTGACCTGCATCGGCAGGCTCATGTCGCCGATCTCGTCGAGGAACAGCGTGCCGCCCTCGGCGATCTCGAAGCGCCCCTTGCGCGCGGCGATGGCGCCGGTGAACGCACCCTTCTCGTGGCCGAACAGCTCGCTCTCCAGCAGCTCGGCCGGGATCGCGCCGCAGTTGATCGGCACGAACGGCTTGTCGCGGCGCGGCGAGGACTCGTGGATGGTGCGCGCGACCAGTTCCTTGCCGGTGCCGGATTCGCCGAGGATCAGCACGCTGGAATCGAAGCGCGCGACCTGGCGGATCAGTTCGTTGACGCGCCGCATCGGCGCGCTGCTGCCGACGAAGCGCGTGGCCGGCGCCGCCGCCGCGCCGCCGCGGCGCAGTCGCGCCAGCAGTTCGGAAAGCTGGGTTTCGCGGATCGGATAGTCGACCACGTGGTATTCGCGGCCGCTGCCGCGCGCCAGCCGCGCGACCGCCGGCGAATCCGCCGCGACCAGCAGCGGCAGCGCGCCGCCCTGGCCGTCGATCAGCGCCAGCTCGCGGTCGAGCGCCTCGTCGCTGATGCCGCCGACGTAGGCCGCGCGCGGACGCGCGTCGCCCGAGCCGTCCGATTGCGCCCCGTCAGTACCGGCGACATGCGCGCGATAGCCGAGGCTGTCCAGCACCGCGGCAACCACCCGCGCGCGGTCCCGGTCCGGTTCGATCACGTAAATGGATAAGTGCTGCACGATCCTCTTGCCCCCTGTGGCAATGCGGAACGGCGGCGGCGCGCAAGCGGCGGCGCCAAACCGCGCTCCGGATCAGGACATCCTGCCGCCGCGCGCTCGACCGGCGCCGTGCGGCGGGATGCCCGGAATAGTCCGTCCACGCGCCCCTCGCGACGCCCGCGCACGCCGCGTCCGCCACGCGCACCGCCCCGACCATTCGCTTGCGCGGCGCGGGTGTGCGGATGCTGGCGGAGACGGCGAACATGGCGTGCGTGATGTCGTGCGGTGGCGGGAACGGACGCTTGCAGCTTATCCACGCAACACCGCAAAGCCAGATGGCCTCGTCAAACAACTGTGAAGTCGGTGTGACGCCGTTGGCATTTTGCGCCCCCACCTTCGGCGCATGTCGCGCAACGTCATGCGGCCTGCCGTTGTGCGGCAGTTCTCGGTTTGCGCACTTTCCGATCAGCGGGCCGCGGCCGCGCGGACATCGCGGGCCGGCGCCGGCAGGTGCAACCGCCGCGCGCGCGGCAAACGGGCGCTACGACGCGTCGACGCGCGCGGCACACGGGCGCTACGACGCGTCGACGCGCGCGGCCTGGCGCGCGCCGGCGACGCGGCGCCGATGGTCGCGGAACACCAACCGCTCGATCGCTTCCTGCAGCGGCGCCGGCAGTTCCCGGAACAGCACGACGCGACGCGGGTCGCCCGGCACCAGCGCGGCGACCCGCCCGGGCAGGCGCAGCGGCACGGCGGGACAGGCATCGAGATGCAGCGCGACGATGCCGTGCGTGCCCGGCGCGGGCGCCGCGGCGGCGTCCTCCCAGGCGATGCCGTAGGCGTTCAGGCGCACCGCGCGGGCCGGCGGCAGCGCGCGCTCGCGCGCCAGCAGCGTGCCGACCAGTTCCA
>NZ_JBDKSX010000023.1:0-106019 GCF_039680435.1 Mizugakiibacter sp.
GGCGGCCGCCGCGACGAGCTGGCGCGCATGCTCGGCGGCGTCGAGATCACCCGCGAAACGCGCGCCCACGCGAAGCAGATGCTGGACCGCGCCCAGGCCGGCTGAGCCGGGCTCAGCCCTCGATCAGGCCGTGGGTCACGGCCAGGCGGAACAGCTCCAGCTCGGAAGCGGTCTCCAGCTTGGCCATCAGGCTGGCGCGGTGGATGTAGACGGTCTTCTGGCCGATGCCCAGCTCGGCCGCCGCCTGCTTTGCCGTCAATCCGCGCGCCAGCAGCAGGAACACGTCGCGCTCGCGCAGGGTCAGCCGGCGCAGCGGCGCGGGATCGCCCTGCCCGGCCTGCGCGCGCGGCTGCGCCAGATCGGAGCTGAGGAAGCGCTCGCCCTGCAGCACCGCGCGCAGGCCGGCGACCAGTTCCTCGGGCGCGGCGCCCTTGGTGACGTAGCCGTGCGCACCGCGGCGCAGCGCCTCGGACACGTACGGCTCGCTGTCGTGCATGCTCAGCACCACCACCCGCGTCGTCGGCACGGCGCTGCGCAGGTGCTCGATCAGCGGCAGGCCGCCGCCGTCGGGCAGCGACAGGTCCAGGGCCACCAGGTCGGGGGCTGCGGCGATCACCGTTTCCAGTGCTTCCTCGGCGGAACGGCACTCGGCGACGACGTCCAGATCGGGCTCGCGCTCGATCAGGTGCTTGAAGCCTTCCCGGACGATGGCATGATCGTCAACCAGTACGATGCGGTACATGCGCGCACTTTAGCGCGCCGCGGCGCCTCCTGCAGCCGCGGCGGCCGGCGCGGCAGAGTGGGGGATCGGGGATGTCTTCGCGATTGCTGTTCGTCCTGCGCGGACTGGCGCTGGCCGCCGCTTACGGGCTCGGCTGGTGGCTGCTGTGGCGGATGTCGGAGCTGTACTGGTTCCTGCCGGCAGGGCTGCGCTTCGGCGTGCTGCTGCTGGCCCCTTACCGCTACTGGCCGTTCGTGTTCCTCGGCGAATGGACCACCTTCGGCCTGATGAACGCGCCGCTGACGTGGCTGGGACCGCTCGGCTTCGCGCTGGACACCTTCCCGCACGTGCTGGTCTGCGCGGCGGTGGTCAGGGCGCTGCGCGGCGCCTGGCCGCACGTGCGGCTGGAGGCGCCCGAGGACGTCGTGCACCTGCTGGTCGGCGCGCTGCTGGCCGCGGTCGCGGTCACCGCAGCCAACGCGTTGGTGCTGCAGGTGGTGGATATCCAGGAAGAGGCGTCCCTCAGCTACACCCTGCTGACCTACTCGCTGGGCGATTATCTAGGGATCATGCTGCTGCTGCCGCTGATGATCCTGCTGCTGCACGCGCGCCCGGACGCGGCCCGGTTGCGCGCACTGCTGCGGCACGTGCTGCTCCTGCTGCTGCCGGCGATCGGGCTGCTGTACGCGCTGGCCGACACCGAGCCGTCGCTGGCGCAGTACGCGCGCACGCTGATGCTGGTGCCGGTGGTCTATTTCGCCTTCCGCCACGGCGTGCGCGGCGCGGCGCTGGCGATGCTCGCGGCCAGCATCGCGGTCGCCGCCGGCGCCGGCATGGCGCACCGCGCGGACGCGCCGGCCGAGGCGCAGATGTTCCTCGCCGTCGCCGGCACCGCATCGCTGCTGCTGGGCAGCGCGATCGAGGCGCTGCGCGCCAGCGGCGAGCGCCTGGCCCTGCAGAACGCGCGCCTGGAAGGCACCAACGTGCGGCTGGACCAGCTCGCGCAGAGCCTGCGCGAGGTCGCCCGCCGCAACCTGCGGCTCGAGGAAGAGGAACGCCGCAGCCTGGCCGCCGAGCTGCACGACGAGCTGGGCCAGAACCTGACCGCGATCCAGACCCGCGTGAAGCTCGCCCACGAGCGCCTGCACGCCGCCGGCCTCAGCGATGTGGCGACCTCGATCAACGACATCCTCGCCACCATGCGCCGCACCGTGCGCAGCCTGCTGAACACGCTGCGCCCGTCGGTGCTGGACGAATTCGGCCTGTATCGCGCGCTCGCCGAAGGGCCGGTGCGCGACATGCTCGGCGCGGCCGGGGTCGGCTACACGGCGCACCTGCACGGCGATCCGACGCTGATCGACGACGACACCCGCACCGCGATCTACCGCATCGCGCAGGAAGCCGCGACCAACACCGTACGGCACGCCCGCGCGCGCAACTTCCATCTGCGCGTACGGGTCAGTCCGCACGCCGGACGCACGGTGGTGCTGCTGGACCTCAGCGACGACGGCGTGGGTCTGCCCGACACGCCACCCGTGACCGGCCGCTACGGCCTGCAGGGCATGCGCGACCGCGTGCTGGCGCTGGACGGGGCAATGCGCATCCGCACCGGACCGGCCGGAACGCGCCTGCGCGTATTGCTGCGCCTGCCCACCCGCGAGCCGACCGCGGTCGCCACGCTGAACGCCAAGGCGGCCTGATCCGCTCGCCACGGCCCGCGCCCGCGGGCCTGCCTTGTGCCTTCGCCGAAGGCGCGGCGCGGGTGCCCGGCGGCATTTGCCCCGGAGGGGGAAGCGCCTCCTGCACCACCGGAAGGGGGAAGCGCGTGAGCGCGCCTGACCCGCCCCGCGACGCGGATGCCGCCCCCCCCTATGTTTCCTAGGAAAAATTCCTATAGCGCCGTCCCCGACGCGGCTTCTAATCTTGGCGGCGGGGAGAAGGGGGCGTCGCACTTTCGGCGGGTGCGGCCTTGTACGCCCTAAGCCGTTGGGTCGCAGGACCGCGGCCAGCTGTCGGCAGAGGATCCCGCCGAAACCGCGTCCGCCGCAGGAAGCGCCGGTGCGCGTGCCGGATCGCAGGATCCGGCGCCTCGAGGGCACAAGGACGTGCCTTCGCGGCTCCCTCCGCGGCTACTTCGCCGCTTTCTTC
Organism: Mizugakiibacter sp.; assembly: GCF_039680435.1. Lineage (NCBI taxonomy): Bacteria > Pseudomonadati > Pseudomonadota > Gammaproteobacteria > Lysobacterales > Rhodanobacteraceae > Mizugakiibacter > Mizugakiibacter sp. The sequence goes on from NZ_JBDKSX010000023.1 coordinate 2,870, forward strand.
TTGGGCCGCACGTACAGCACCAGGCTGTGCGCTTCCAGCACGAAGCCGTGTTTGTCGGCAATCTCGTGCTGCAGCCGCTCGATTTCCTCGTTCACGAATTCGATCACCCGGCCCGACTCGAGGTCGATCATGTGGTCGTGGTGCTTGCCGCGGTCCAGCTCGAAGACGGCCTGGCCGCCCTCGAAATTGTGCTTGGTGACCAGTCCGGCCGCCTCGAAATGGGTCAGCACGCGGTACACGGTGGCCAGGCCGATGTCCTCGTCGCTGGTCAGCAGTTGCTTGTAGATATCCTCGGCGGTCATGTGCCGGGCATGCGTCGCCTCGAGGATTTCCAGGATCCGCATACGTGGATGCGTGACCTTGAGTCCGGCCTTGCGCAGTTCCTGGGATTCCATGCAGCACCTCCTAGCGCAGTGCCAGCGGGGCACCATAGTGTATCATCCGACGCTTTCCGGACCGGACTACGAACGGCATGCAAACGCTTCTCCGCGCGCTGGGTTCAGCCCTGCTGGCCACCGCCCTCGTCGGCTGCGGCCTGGTCTACAAGCCGGACGTGCAGCAAGGCAACCTGCTGGACAAGAAGAACGTCGCCGAACTCAAGCCGGGCATGACCAAGCGCCAGGTGCTGGTGCTGCTCGGCTCGCCGTCGGTGAGCAGCCCGTTCGCGCAGAACCGCTGGGACTATGTCTCCACCCTGCAGAAGCGCGGCCGTACCTTGCAGGCGCGTGCGCTGACCCTGTACTTCGAGAACGACGCACTGGTGCGCACCGAGGGCGACTTCTTCCCCGAGGACTCCAAGGAGCTCCTGCAGGAGAGCAAGAAGTACAAGGACGAGTACCCGGACGAGAAGCGCAAGGAGCAGAAGCCCGGCGCAGGCGGCAGCACCAACCCGCCGGGCCAGGGCTAGCCGGCGCGGCGCCGGCGCGCTTCCTTCGGGTCCACCCGCAGCGGGCGGTAGACCTCGACGCGATCGCCCTCGCGCAGCGGCGTGTCGGGCGCGACGCGACGCGCGAACACGCCCAGCCGATCGGGGTCGATCGCCAGCGCGGGGAATGCCGCGCGCAGGCCGGAAGCCTCGATCGCCTGCGCCGCCGTGGTGCCGGCCGGCAGCCGCAGGCGACGCCGGAACGCGCGGCCGGGCTCGGCGTAGACCACTTCGACGGCGATCGTCTCAGGCATACGCACGCGCGGCCACGCGGCAGAAATCGTCGACCATGCGGTCGGCCAGTCCCTGGAAGCCGAGCCGCAACGCGGGCGCCGCCAGCTTGCCCGCGTAATCGAAGTCGAGCGCCAGCGCGATCTTGCAGCCGGCGTCGCCGAGCGCAAGGAACGTCCACACGCCTTCCAGCGTGCGGAACGGCCCCTCGACGAAACGCATCTCGATGCGCTCGTGCGGCATCAGGGCATTGCGCGTGGTGAAGCCCTGCACCATGCCGGCGAAGCGCAAGTCGAGGCGCGCGGTCAGCTCGCCCTCGCCGCGCGCCAGCACCTGCGCGGCGGCGCACCACGGGAAGCGCTTCGGATATGCTTCCACGTCGTTGACCAGTTCGAACATCTGCGCCGGGGTGTGGCGCACCAGGGCGCTGCGGCGGATCTGGATCACTCTGCGAGGTTTGTCGTGCATGGCCCCCGGGCCGGATGCGCGATTCTAACGGACATGACCAAGAAGAAAGATGCCGACAAGGCCGGCTCGGGCACGATCGCGCTGAACAAGCGCGCGCGCCACGAGTACCACATCGACGAGCGCTTCGAGGCCGGCATCGCGCTGCAGGGCTGGGAAGTGAAGAGCCTGCGCCAGGGGCGCATCAACCTCGGCGACGCCTACGCGCTGGTCAAGGGCGGCGAAATCCATCTGTTCGGCGCCTCGATCCCGCCGCTGATCACGGCCTCCACCCACGTGGTCGCCGAGGACCGCCGCACGCGCAAGCTGCTGCTGCATCGTGCCGAGATCGACAAGCTGGTCGGCGCGATCGAGCGCAAGGGCTACACGCTGATCCCGCTGGCGTTGTACTGGAAGGGCAACCGGGTCAAGGTGGAACTCGGCCTCGCGCGCGGCAAGCAGGCGCACGACAAGCGCGACGCCGAGAAGGAACGCGACTGGAACCGCGAGAAGCAGCGCACCATGCGTGCGCACAACCGCGAAGCGTAGGCAACATCCGGACGCGCCCGAGGGTCCGCGCCGGATACCGCGCGACGGCCACCACGCCCGCCCCTGCGACACTACGTCCGCGGCGCGGCCATAGCCAGCCCCACGCGGCTTGGTTATTCTGCCCGCGCTGACGAAACGAAGCGCGTACGCACGCCAGCCGGCCGTGCGGCGCTCCATTGCGACGAACCCTGTCAGAGGGGGGAAGCGGTCATGGGCAAGGCCTACCGCGTGCTGTTCGTGAGCACGTTCGCGTTCATCGTGTGCTTCGCCGTGTGGCTGGCATTCGGCGTGATCGGCATTCCGATCCGCCGCGAGCTCGGCCTCAACGCCACCGAATTCGGCCTGCTCACCGCCACGCCGATCCTCAGCGGCGCGGTGCTGCGCCTGCCGCTGGGCATCTGGACCGACCGCTACGGCGGCCGCATCGTGATGACGGCCCTGCTGCTGGCCAGCGCGGCGCCGGTCTGGCTGGTGTCCTATGCCAGCCGACTGTGGCAGTTCCTCGCCATCGGCCTGTGCCTCGGCGCGGTCGGCGCCTCCTTCGCGGTAGGCACGCCCTACGTGGCGCGCTTCTTCCCGGCCAGCCGCCGCGGCTTCGCGATGGGCTTCTTCGGCGCCGGCACCAGCGGCGCCGCGCTGAACATGTTCGTCGCGCCGGCGATCGTCGATACCTGGGGCTGGCGCGCCGTGCCGCACGTCTATGCAGTGGCGCTGCTCGCCACCGCCGCGATCTTCTGGCTGCTGTCGGCGCCGGATCCGGGCGTCGGCGGCGCCAGGCGCGCGCCCACCCTCGCCGAACAGTTGCGCGTGCTACGCGACCCGCGCGTGTGGAAATACTGCCAGTACTACTCGCTGGCCTTCGGCGGTTTCACCGCGCTGTCGCTGTGGATGCCGCAATACTTCATCGGCGAATACGGCCTCGGCATCGCCGCCGCCTCCGCGCTGGCGGCCAGCTTCTCGCTGCCGGCGGGCGCGCTGCGCGCGGTCGGCGGCGCCCTGTCCGACCGCTTCGGCGCGCACCCCCTGACCTGGTGGGTGCTGTGGGTGGCGTGGATCCTGCTGTTCCTGCTGTCCTACCCGCAGACCCAACTGGTGGTGCAGACGATCCGCGGCCCGGTGTCCTTCCATATCGGCCTGAACGTATGGATGTTCGCGCCACTGCTGTTCACGCTGGGCGTCGCGATGGCATTCGGCATGGCCTCCACCTTCAAGTATCTCGGCGACGACTTCCCCGACGCGCTGGGCGTGGTCACCGGCATCGTCGGTCTGGCCGGCGGCCTGGGCGGCTTCCTGCTGCCGATCCTGTGGGGCGCCCTGCTCGATCTGCTCGGCATCCGTTCCAGCGCCTTCATGTTGATGTACGGCATCGTTTGGGTATCGCTGATCCTGATCTACTTCACCGAGGTGCGGCGCGTGGATTTCCACGGTCGTGAACCCTCGACCGGGCCCTGAGCGGCTCGTGCCGCACTGACAAGGAGGCACGCCATGAGCCATTTCCTCGACCGGCTGCGCTATTTCTCCCGTCCACGCGAGGCGTTTGCGGACGGCCACGGCGAAGTGCGTGCGGAGAACCGCCAGTGGGAGGACGGCTACCGCAACCGCTGGCAGCACGACAAGATCGTGCGCTCCACCCACGGCGTGAACTGCACCGGCTCGTGCAGCTGGAAGATCTACGTCAAGAGCGGCGTGGTCACCTGGGAAACCCAGCAGACCGACTACCCGCGCACCCGCGCCGGCATGCCCAACCACGAGCCACGCGGCTGTTCGCGCGGCGCGTCGTACTCGTGGTACCTGTACAGCGCCAACCGCCTGAAATACCCGATGGTGCGCGGCCGCCTGCTGCGGCGCTGGCGCGAGGCGCGCAAGACGATGCAGCCGGTCGAGGCGTGGACGGCGCTGATGGCCGATCCGGCCGCGGCCGACTACAAGGCGGCGCGCGGACTCGGCGGCTTCGTGCGCGCGCGCTGGGACGAGGCGCTGGAGATCATCGCCGCCGCCAACGTGCACACGATCAAGACGCACGGCCCCGACCGCGTGGTCGGCTTCTCGCCGATCCCGGCGATGTCGATGGTGTCGTACGCTTCGGGCGCGCGTTATCTCAGCCTGATCGGCGGCAGCCTGCTGTCGTTCTACGACTGGTACTGCGACCTGCCGCCGTCCAGCCCGCAGACCTGGGGCGAGCAGACCGACGTGCCGGAATCGGCCGACTGGTACAACTCCGGCTACATCATCGCCTGGGGCTCGAACGTGCCGCAGACGCGCACGCCGGACGCGCACTTCTTCGTCGAGGCGCGCTACAACGGCACGCAGGTCGTCGCGATCACGCCCGACTACGCGGAAGTCTCCAAGCTCTCGGACCTGTGGCTGCACCCCAAGCAAGGCACCGACGCCGCGCTGGCGATGGCGATGGGCCACGTGATCCTGCGCGAGTTCTTCCTCGACCGCCAGGCCGAATACTTCCAGGACTACTGCCGCCGCTACACCGACCTGCCGCTGCTGGTCACGCTGCGCCGCGACGGCGCGCGCTGGGTGCCCGACCGCTACCTGCGCGCCAGCGATTTCGCCGACGCGCTGGGCAGCGCCGAGCACGCCGACTGGAAGACCGTCGGCTTCGACGCCGATGGCAAGCCGGTGGTGCCGCAGGGCGCGATCGGCTTCCGCTGGCCCGGCAAGGACAGCCCCGACCACGGCAAGTGGAACCTCGAGCAGAAGGCCGCCGACGGCCGCGAGGTCACGCTGGCGCTGAGCCAGATCGACCGCCGCGACGACGTGCTGGACGTCGCCTTCCCCTACTTCGGCGGCACCCCGCACGCGCACTTCCCGCACAACGACCAGGACGGCGACGTGTTGCTGCGCCGCGTGCCAGCGCGGCGCGTGGCGACGCGCGGCGGCGAGGTGATGGTCGCCACCGCGTTCGACCTGCTGTGCGCGCACTACGGCCTCGACCGCGGCCTCGGCGGCGCCTGCGCCGCCAGCTACGCCGACGACGTGCCGTACACGCCGGCGTGGCAGCAGGCGATCACCGGCGTGCCCGCCGAGCAGGCGGTCGCGGTCGCGCGCGCGTTCGCCGCCAACGCCGAGAAGACCCGCGGCCGCTCGATGGTGATCATCGGCGCGGGCATGAACCACTGGTTCCACCAGGACATGAACTACCGCAGCATCATCAATTTCCTGATGCTGTGCGGCACCATCGGCATCTCCGGCGGCGGCTGGGCGCACTACGTCGGTCAGGAGAAGCTGCGCCCGCAGACCGGCTGGACCGCGCTGGCGTTCGCGCTGGACTGGGTGCGCCCGCCGCGGCAGATGAACGGCACCTCGTTCTTCTACGCGCACTCCGACCAGTGGCGCTACGAAAAGCTCGACGTCGACGAGCTGCTGTCGCCGCTGGCCGAGCGCGGCAAGTACGGGCGCAGCCTGATCGACTGCAACGTGCGCGCCGAGCGCATGGGCTGGCTGCCGTCGGCGCCGCAGCTCGACCGCAACCCGCTGGAAGTCGCGCGCGCGGCCGAGCGTTCCGGCATGAACCCGAAGGACTACGTGGCCAAGGCGCTGAAGTCCGGCGACCTGCACATGGCCTGCGAGGATCCCGACAATCCCGCCAACTTCCCGCGCAACCTGTTCATCTGGCGCTCCAACCTGTTCGGCTCCTCCGGCAAGGGCCACGAGTATTTCCTGCGCCACTTCCTCGGCACCCGCCACGGCCTGCAGGGCAAGGACCTCGGCGAGGACGGCGGGCACAAGCCGGAGGAAGTCGCCTGGCACGCGCAGGCGCCGGAGGGCAAGCTCGACCTGGTCGTCACCCTCGACTTCCGCATGTCCACCTCGTGCCTGTACTCCGACGTGGTGCTGCCGACCGCGTCCTGGTACGAGAAGAACGACCTCAACACCTCCGACATGCACCCGTTCATCCATCCGCTGTCGGCGGCGGTCGATCCGGTGTACGAATCGCGCAGCGACTGGGAGATCTTCAAGGCGATCGCGAAGCGCTTCTCCGAATACGCGCCGGGCCACCTCGGCGTCGAGCGCGACGTGGTGCTGACGCCGATCATGCACGACACCGCCGGCGAGATCGCGCAGCCGTTCGAGGTGCGCGACTGGAAGAAGGGCGAATGCGACCTGGTGCCCGGCGTGACCGCGCCTAACATCGCGCTGGTCGAGCGCGACTATCCAGCCACCTACGCGCGCTTCACCGCGCTGGGGCCGCTGATGGACAAGCTCGGCAACGGCGGCAAGGGCATCGGCTGGAACACCGAGGAGGAAGTGCGCGGGCTGGCCGAGCTGAACTACACCGTGGCCGACGGCCCGGCCAAGGGCCGTCCGCGCATCGACAGCGACATCGACGCCGCCGAGGTGATCCTGCACCTCGCGCCGGAAACCAACGGCCAGGTGGCGGTGAAGGCGTGGGCGGCGCTGTCGAAGATCACCGGCCGCGACCACACCCACCTCGCCGAGGCGCGCGAGGACGAGAAGATCCGCTTCCGCGACATCCAGGCGCAGCCGCGCAAGATCATCAGCTCGCCGACCTGGTCGGGCATCGAGAGCGAGCACGTCAGCTACAACGCCGGCTACACCAACGTGCACGAGCTGATCCCGTGGCGCACGCTGAGCGGCCGCCAGCAGTTCTACCAGGACCACGCCTGGATGCGCGATTTCGGCGAGGGCTTCGCGCTGTACCGCCCGCCGATCGACACGCGCACGATCGCGCCGCTGTCCGGCAAGCGCGGCAACGGCCATCCCGAGATCGTGCTGAACTTCATCACCCCGCACCAGAAGTGGGGCATCCACTCCACCTACACCGACAACCTGATCATGCTGACGCTGTCGCGCGGCGGCCCTATCGTGTGGCTGTCCGAAACCGACGCCCGGCGCGCCGGCATCGTCGACAACGACTGGATCGAGCTGTTCAACGTCAACGGCGCGCTGACCGCGCGCGCGGTGGTCAGCCAGCGCGTGCACGAGGGCATGTGCATGATGTACCACGCGCAGGAGAAGATCGTGAACGTGCCGGGCTCGGAGATCACCGGCATGCGCGGCGGCATCCACAACTCGGTCACGCGCACGGTACTGAAGCCGACCCACATGATCGGCGGCTACGCGCAGTTGTCCTACGGATTCAACTACTACGGCACCGTCGGATCCAACCGCGACGAATTCGTGATCGTGCGCAAGATGGAGAAGGTGGACTGGATGGACCGCGCGCAGCGTGCGGCCCGCGAAGCGCAGCTGCACGCCCACCGGGCGTGAGGGAGGACGCGACATGAAGATCCGCGCACAGATCGCGATGGTGCTGAACCTGGACAAGTGCATCGGCTGCCACACCTGCTCGGTCACCTGCAAGAACGTGTGGACCTCGCGCAAGGGCATGGAGTACGCCTGGTTCAACAACGTCGAGACCAAGCCCGGCATCGGCTATCCGAAGGACTGGGAGAACCAGGAGCGCTGGCGCGGCGGCTGGGAGCGCAAGCCCGACGGCCGGCTGGTGCCGAAACAGGGCGGCCGCTTCGCGGTGCTGGCGAAGATCTTCGCCAACCCGCACCTGCCCGAGATCGACGACTACTACGAGCCGTTCACGTTCGACTACGAGAACCTGCAGACCGCGCCCGAGCTGCCCACCGCGCCGGTGGCGCGGCCGATCTCGCTGATCAGCGGGCGCACCATGGACAAGGTCGAATGGGGCCCGAACTGGGAGGAAATCCTCGGCGGCGAATTCGACAAGCGCAGCGCCGACTACAACTTCGAGGCGGTGCAGAAGGACATCTACGGGCAGTTCGAAAACACCTTCATGATGTACCTGCCGAGGCTGTGCGAGCACTGCCTCAACCCGACCTGCGTGGCGTCCTGCCCGTCCGGCTCGATCTACAAGCGCGAGGAGGACGGCATCGTCCTGATCGACCAGGACAAGTGCCGCGGCTGGCGCATGTGCGTCTCGGGCTGCCCGTACAAGAAGATCTACTACAACTGGACCACCGGCAAGGCCGAGAAGTGCACGTTCTGCTATCCGCGCATCGAGGCGGGCATGCCGACCGTGTGCTCGGAGACCTGCGTCGGCCGCATCCGCTACCTCGGCGTGCTGCTGTACGACGCCGACCGCATTGCCGAGGCGGCGTCGGCGGAAAACCCGCAGGACCTCTACCAGGCCCAGCTCGACGTGTTCCTCGACCCGAACGATCCCGAGGTGCAGCGCCAGGCGCGCGCCGACGGCGTGCCGGAAGCGTGGCTGGAGGCGGCGCGCCGCTCGCCCACCTACAAGATGGCGGTGGAGTGGAAGATCGCCTTCCCGCTGCATCCCGAGTACCGCACGCTGCCGATGGTGTGGTACGTGCCGCCGCTGTCGCCGATCCAGGCGCACGCCAACGCCGGCGCGATCGAAAGCAGCGGCGGCCTGCCCGATGTCGACTCGCTGCGCATCCCGGTGCGCTACCTCGCCAACCTGCTCACCGCCGGCAACGAGGCGCCGGTAGTCAGCGCGCTTAAGCGCATGCTGGCGATGCGCGCCTGGTTCCGCGCGCGCCAGCTCGGCGAGACGCAGGACGCGGCGCTGCTGGAACAGGTCGGGCTCGACGCCGCCACCGCCGAGGACATGCACCGCTACCTCGCCATCGCCAACTACGAGGACCGCTTCGTCATCCCCACCGCGCACCGCGAGGAAGCCGAGAACGCCTACGCCCTGCGCGGCGGCTGCGGCTTCTCCTTCGGCAACGGCTGCGACGGCGTCGAGGCCAGGTCCAGCCTGTTCGGCGGGCGCATGGGCCGGCGCAAGGTCATCCCGATCCGCATGCTGGACGAGGACTGACGTGCGCACCGACCACGCCACCCTGCTGCGCGCGCTGTCCGCCCTGCTCGCCTATCCCGACGCCGAACTGCGCGCCGCGCTGCCCGAGATCGCCGACGCCGTGCGCGCCGCGCGCGCGCTGGACGCCGGCCTGCGCGACGACCTGCTCGCGCTCGCCGACGACATCGCCGGCGCCGACGCGCTGGAGGCCGAGGCGCGTTACGTCGACCTGTTCGACCGCGGCCGCACCACCTCGCTGAACCTGTTCGAGCACGTGCACGGCGACGGCCGCGAGCGCGGACCGGCGATGCTGGACCTGCGCCAGCGCTACCTCGACGCCGGCCTGGAGCCGCGCGGCGGCGAACTGCCCGACCACCTGCCGGTGCTGCTCGAATACCTGAGCTGCCGCGAACCCGCCGAAACCCGCGAGACGCTGGCCGACTGCGCGCACATCCTGCGCGCGCTCGGCAACACGCTGCTGCGCCGCGACAGCCGCTACGCCGCCGTGCCGGCGGCGCTACTGGCGCTGGCCGACGCGGCGGGCCTCGATCCGCACGCGCCCACCCCGCCGCCCGAGGATCTCGACCGCAGTTGGGAGGAACGCCCCGCGTTCGCGGCGCCCGAACCGCAGGCCGCGATCGCGCAGCCAGAGCGGCGCTCGTCATGACGACCCCACCTAATCCCGCCGCGTCCGCGCAGGAGACCCTGGCATGAACGCATCCTACGACCTGCACCTGTTCCTGTTCGGCATCTATCCGTACCTGTGCCTGGCGGTGCTGCTGCTCGGCAGCCTGGTGCGCTTCGACCGCGAACCGTACACCTGGAAGAGCGATTCCTCGCAGATGCTGCGCGCCGGCCAGCTGCGGATCGGCTCGAACCTGTTCCACTACGGCATCCTGGTGGTGGTGATCGGCCATTTCCTCGGCTTCCTCGCGCCGCACTGGGCGGTGGACTGGGCGCTGGACCCGGCCCAGCACCAGTTGCTGGCGATGGTCGGCGGCGGCATCGCCGGGCTGGTCGCGATCATCGGCCTCAGCATCCTCATCTATCGCCGGCTCGGCGATCCGCGCATCCGCCGCAACAGCCGCAAGTGGGATATCTCGATCGTGCTGATGTTGTGGCTGCAACTGCTGCTCGGCCTGGTCACCGTGCCGCTTTCGGCGCAGCACATGGACGGCGCGATGTTCGAGCTGCTCACCGACTACGTGAAGGGCATCGTCACCTTCAAGAGCGGCGTCGCCGCGCTGCTGGTCAACGTGCCGTGGGTGTACCGCCTGCACATCCTGCTCGGCTTCACCATCTTCCTGGTGTCGCCGTTCACGCGCATGGTGCACATCTGGAGCGGCGCCGGCGTGCTGGCCTATCTGTTCCGTCCATACCAACTGGTCCGCACGCGCAAGCGCGCGGTGCGCGCATGAGCGTGCGCGTCAACGGCGTCGCCGTCGCCGGCGAGGACTGGCCGACCCCGCAACTGGCCGCGGTCCACGAATTGCTGCGCCAGCGTGCGGTCGCGCTCGGCCTGCTCGAAGAGGGCGCGCCGACCGAGGCGGTCGAGCGCGCCATCGAGCGCACCCTCGCCGAAGAGGTCCGCGTGCCGGAACCGGAGGAAGCCGAGTGCCGGCGCTACTACGAGCAGAACGCGCAGCGCTACCGCAGCGGCGACCTGGTGCACGCCCGGCACATCCTGTTCCAGATCACGCCGGGCTCGCCGGTGGCCGCGGTGCGCGCGCTGGCCGAGGCGATGCTGGCCGAGCTGCGCATGAAGCCGGATCTGTTCGCGGAACGTGCGCGCGCCAAGTCCAACTGCCCGTCCGGCGCGCAGGGCGGCGTGCTCGGCCAGTTGCAGCGCGGCGAGACCGTGCCCGAATTCGAGCGCGCGCTGTTCGAGGACGAAACGGTCGGCGTGCTGCCGAAGCTGGTCAACACGCGCCACGGCTTCCACATCGTCGCCGTGGACCGGCGCATCCCCGGCGAGCAGTTGCCGTTCGAGGCCGTGCGCGAGCGCGTCGCCGCCGAACTGCGCCAGCGCAGCGAAGCGCGCGCGCTCGGCCAGTACGTGCGCGTGCTGGCCGGCCAGGCCGAGGTGGAGGGCGTGGAGCTCGACGCCGCCGCCTCGCCGCTGGTGCAGTGAACCGCGCGTGACCACGCATTCGCGCGCCTTGATGCCGCGCGCGGCGGCCCCATATACTGTCCTGCCGATCCAGCTTTCCCCGGGGGTGTCACGGCTTCGACGGGGGTAGTGCGATGGCTTGGTGCATGCCGAGGGGGCAGCTTTCCTCGTTAATCCAGCGGCAAAACTTCAGACGCCAACGACGACGTCTACGCTCTGGCCGCTTAAGGCCTAGCCCCGAACCCACTTGTGCTCGTGCTCGTGGATGTAGGGTCATCATCACGGGATCGCCAGAAGACCGCCGCTCGTCGGCCTTCGGCTAAAACTGACGGGCTGGTCCATCGGCGCGCTTCGCCCACCGTGCTGCCGACGGACGAGACTCAACGGTGAGCTAAGCATGTAGTACCGGGCGTCAAACGCCTTCGGACGCGGGTTCAACTCCCGCCACCTCCACCATTTACCCAAAGCCCAACCTTTTCCGGTTGGGCTTTTTTCTGTCCGTTCCCCAGTGTTGGCGCGATTTCCGGCCCCGGCCTCGCGAGCGCCCCCTCCGATCCGCCGCTTCCACCCCACCCGGGGCCTCTCTGTTCTTCGTTTTCTCCGGTCGTCTCGCGAGCGTTCTTCAGGCCCCGTCCTTTACTGACGCGGGTTTAGAGGCGGCAGGTCGTAGGCGGCTCGGGCAGGGGCGACTGAGCAAGAGGCTCGGGACGCTGAGCGCAGACAGCATGGGTCATTACAGCGGCGCCTGGTCTGGATCGGCACGGACAACCGCTCCTTGTTGGGGTTTTTCCTTGCCCGATCGCGCCGGTTCCCGTGTGCCAACAGGCCCGAAGCCCGCAAAAGTCGCGATGTTTATCCATACATATCAATGCGTTGAACCGCCATGTCATGCCGAAGGCGCCTTCCCTCGAGAGGATGGAGGGGACCGCGTGGCGAGATCAGGGCCGCGCGCCGCGCCACCCCGATACGGGCAATGCAGGACGCCGCGCCACCCGCCTGCGACGCCTCGCCCCGTTTTTGGCATAGTGCGGTCATGGAGCCGAAGCCGTACGTCCCTCTGACCAACGTCATGGACCTGCTGCTGGACGCGATCTGCGTGGTCGACGTCGAAGGGCGCTACCGGTTCGTCAGCGCGGCCTTCGAGCGCATCTTCGGTTATGCGCCCGCGGAGGTGATCGGGCGACCCATGATCGAACTGGTGCATCCGGAGGATCGCGAGCGCACCCTGCAGACGGCCGCCGAGATCATGGCCGGGCAGCCCAAGCCGCATTTCGAGAACCGCTACGTGCGCAAGGACGGCAAGATCGTCCATGTCATGTGGTCGGCGCGCTGGTCGGAAGCCGACCAGGTCAGGATCGCCGTGGCGCACGACATCACCGAGATCAAGCGCGCGCAGTCGATGCAGGCCGCGCTGTTCGCCATCTCCGAGGCCGCGAACGCCGACGGCGACCTGCAGGCGCTGTTCCGCCGCATCCACGACATCGTCGACGGGCTGCTGCCCGCCAGGAACCTGTTCGTCGCGCTCTACGACGAGGACAAGGACGAGCTGAGCTTCCCCTACTACGTCGACGAGCACGATACCGCGCCGGCGCCATGCCGGCTCGACTCCGGCACGCTCAGCGCCGAGGTGATCCGCAGCGGCCAGGCGCTGCTGCTGACGCCGGACCACGAGCTGCCGCCGGTCGCCGCCGCGCGTTCGCACCAATCGATCGGCAAGGCGTCGCTGGACTGGCTCGGCGTTCCGCTGCGCTCTTCCAGGGGCGTCATCGGCGCTCTGGTCGTGCAGGCTTACGCCGGCGACGTGCGCTATAGCGAAAAAGACAAGGCGCTGCTGCAGTTCGTCTCCACGCAGATCGCATCGGCCATCGTCCGCAAGCAGACGGATACCTGGCTGCAATACATCGCGCTGCACGATCCGCTCACCGGCCTGCCCAACCGCGAACTGTTCCACGAGCGCATGAAGGCCGCGCTGGCCGCGACCCGCCGCGACGACCAGCAGTTGGCCCTGCTCTACGTCGATCTCGACGGCTTCAAGCGGGTCAACGACGGCTACGGCCATCCGGTCGGCGACCTGCTGCTGCAGGCCGTGTCGCAGCGCATTCGGCATTGCGTGCGCGAATCCGACACCGTCGGCCGCATCGGCGGCGACGAATTCGTCGTGCTGCTGCACGGCATCGCTCGTCCGGACGACGCCGCCGACGTCGCCGAAGCCATCCGCAGCAGCCTGGGCCAGGCATTCGACCTCGCCGGCCATCGCCTGCAGATCTCCTGCAGCATCGGCATCGCCATCCATCCGCAGCACGGCGACGACAACAGGCAACTGATCCGGCATGCCGACGAGGCGATGTACGCCGCGAAGAAGGGCGGCGGCGATCGCCTGCTGCTGGCGGACTGAATCGATCTGCCGCCGTCGGCCTGCGGCGGCTTCGTCGCGCCGCAGGCTTCGGCGCCGTGCATTTCGCTCAGCGCCGCGCCGGGAAGCGTTCCTGGAACGGCTTGCGGAAGGTCGCGTGGCAGGCGATGCAGGCATCCTGCATCGCGGCGAATGCCGCGGCCGCGGCCGGGCGGTCCTGCCGCCGAGCGGCTTTCCCGATCGCGCGCGCCGCCTCGCGCGCCTGTCTGTCGTAGCCCCTGAACCGGCCAGCGTCGCTGCCGACGAACGCGAGGATGCGCATCTTCTCGGCCAGTGGCGGCTGCGGGTGTTCGGCGATGCGCCGCGCGGCTTCGGCGACGGCCCGCCAGTCTTCGCGCGCGATGCCGTCGGCGATGGCCTGCCTGGCGCCGTCGAGGTCCAGCATGATCCCGCGCAGCGCCGGCGGTTCGCGCGCATCGGCGCCGTCGGCCACGGCCGGCAGGTTGGCAAGCGCCAGGCATGCGGCAAGGGCGGCGGCGGCACCGGTCCAGTATCGGCCCGGCGCGGGAATTCCCGCCACGGAATGCCGTTCTGCGGCGACGCGTCGCCCCGCGCGGTTCTCGCCTTTCACGGCGGCGGCGCGCCCGCGTAGAAATCCTGCAGCGCGGTGACCGCCTCGCCCGCGCTTTCGACGATCGCGAACAGCTTGGCGTCGGCCGCGCCGATCACGCCTTCGTCGACGAGAAAATCGAAATCCACCGCACGACGCCAGAATGCGCCGCCCACCAGCACGATCGGGATGCGCGCCATCTTGCGGGTCTGCACCAGCGTCAGCGCCTCGAACAGTTCGTCGAGCGCGCCGTAGCCGCCCGGGAAAGCGACCAACGCCTTCGCGCGCTGCAGGAAATGCATCTTGCGCAACGCGAAGTAGTGGAAGCGGAACGCCAGCTCGGGCGTGATGAAGGGTTTGGGCTGTTGCTCGCGCGGCAAGGTGATGTTGAAGCCGATCGAGCGCGCGCCCATCTCGTACGCACCGCGGTTGGCCGCCTCCATGATGCCCGGCCCGCCGCCGGTGACGACCACGAAATCGCGCCGGCCCTCGCTCTGGAAACGCCGCGAGACGATGCGCGCGAAGAGCTGCGCCTCGTCGTAGTAGCGCGACTGCGCCAGGCGCCGCCTGGCGACGTCGAGTTCGTGCGCCAGCTCCGGATCGTCCGGCTGCATTCGCGCCCGCGCCTCGACCGCGGCCAGCCGCGCGCGCGCGTGCTCTGGCGGAGCCAGCCGCGCGCTGCCGAACACCACGACGGTGGAGCGGATGTTGTGCTGGCGCAGGGCATGTTCGGGCTTGAGCAGCTCGAGCTGCAGGCGCACCGCGCGCAGGTCGTCGTCGGCGAGGAATTCCGCGTCCTCCTGCGCCAGGCGATAGGCCGATCCCTGCATGATGTTCCGGCGCAGGGCTTCGTGCTGGCTGCGGTCGGTCATGTCAGCCTTCTCCGCGGGACGCGTCGTCCCACGACACGCGCTGGCCGGGCTGCGGCACCGTCGCCGCCCAGCCGCGCTCGGCGAACAGGCGCGCGGCGAAGGTATTCGCCGTCGCGGCCTCGCCGTGCACCACGAAGGTCCGTCGCGGCGGGCGCCGGAAGCCGGCGGTCCACGCCAGCAGCGCGCGCTGGTCGGCATGCGCCGAGAGCCCGCCGACGGTATGGCCGGCGCGCGTCGGCTTCGGCAGCAGGCCGCTGTGGTCGATGTGCGCGTGCGTCATCAGCACGAAGTCGATCGCGCGCGCATCGAAGGCGAACGGCTGGCGATTGCACCGCGGCGCTTCGCGTCCGCCCTGCACCATGCCGCAGTCCACCAGGAAACGGACGCCGGGGGCCTCGACCAGAAAGCACGAGCCGGTGACCTCGCGGGCGGCGCCGAGGAAAGTGATGTCCATCAGCCTTCCCCGCCGCGGACGCCGCGCGGATGCCGCGCGCCTGTCGAGTTGCGCGTGCGCAGCGAACGGTTCAATCGAATCCCCTCCCCTCGCCGGCTTCCTCGTGGGTCGCGCCGTCGCGGATGTGGTAGATGCGCTTGAACGTCGGGATGATCTTCTCGTCGTGGGTGACGACGATGATGGCCGTCTCGTACTGGCGCGCCATCTGGTTGAGGATGCGGACCACCGCGAGCGCACGCTGGCTGTCCAGCGGCGCGGTGGGCTCGTCGGCCAGGATCACCGGAGGCCGGTTGACCAGGCCGCGCGCGATGGCGACGCGCTGCTGCTCGCCGCCGGAAAGCTGCGAGGGCATCGCGCGCGCGCGATGCTGCACGTCCAGCGCCGTAAGCAGCTCCAGCGCCCGCGCGCGCGCCTCGGCGTTCGCCACGCCGGCCAGCATCGGCAGCAGCGCGACGTTGTCGGTGACGTCGAGGAACGGGATCAGGTACGGCGCCTGGAACACGAAGCCGATCTTGTCGCGGCGCAGCGCGCGCAGGTCGCGGACCTGCCAGCCATCGTCGTAGATGGTTTCCTCGCCCAGCACCATGCGCCCGGCGGTCGGGTCGATCACCGCGCCCAGGCATTTGAGCAGGGTGCTCTTGCCGGAGCCGGAGGGGCCGATCAGGCCCACCACTTCCCCCGGCGCCACGTGCATGTCCACGCCTTTCAGGGCGTCGACCGCGGTGTCGCCCTGGCCATAGCGTTTTCTCAGGCCCTCGATGCGAATGCCCTTGCCGCCCACGTCAGCCCCCGATCGCTTCGGCCGGATCGACCTTGAGCGCCATGCGGATGGCGATGACGCTGGCCAGCGCGCAGATCGCGAGCAGGGCGAGGAAGCCGGCGACGGAATCGGCCGGCATCAGCAGCACGTACTTCGGGAACAGCGGCGCGGCGAAGGTGGCGGTGATCTTGCCGACCACGAAGCCGATCGCGCCGAGCGCAAGCGCCTGCTGCAGGATCATCGCGGCGATGGTGCGGTTGCGCGTGCCGATCAGCTTGAGCACGGCGATCTCGCGGATCTTGTCCATGGTCAGCGTGTAGATGATGAAGGCGACGATGGCGGCGCTGACCGCGGCGAGGATGACCAGGAACATGCCGATCTGCTTCGCCGAGGTGGCGATCAGCTTGCCGACCAGGATGCCTTCCATCTGCGCGCGGGTGTAGACGGTCAGCCGCTTCCAGCGACGGATCGGTTCGGCCACCTGCTCGGGCGTGTAGCCAGGCGCCACGCGCACCAGCACCGCGTTGACGAACGGGTTGCCTTCCTGCGCGGCGATCGCGGCGTCGAGCAGGCCGGGCACGCCGGGGCGGTCGAACGCCGGGTTCTGCGCGGTGCGGCGACGGCTCTGCAGGATGGCGTCGTTGTCCTTGAGGAACTGCGCTTCCTGCGCGTCCTTCAGCGGGATGAACACCATCGGGTCGCCGTTGGAGGACACCATGCGCCGGGTCAGGCCGACCACGGTGTAGTGGTTGCGGCGGATGCGGATGCGGTCGCCAAGCCTGAAGCCGGTGGCGATGTCGGCCACGGCCTCGTAGTGGCTGCGCGTGATCTGCCGCCCGGCGACGAGATACGGCGGCCAGCCGGGCGTGCCGGGCTCGCCCGCGGCCACGCCGACCACCATGGCGCGCACGTCGCCGTCGCCGCGGCGCACCTGCATGGTGAGATAGGTCACGTTGGCCGCGTCCGCCACGCCGGGCATGGCGCGGATCGCGCGCCAGCCGTCGTCGTGCAGGCTGGAGGATTCGGCGTACGGGCCCAGCGTGTCCTTCTGCACCACCCACAGGTCGGCGCCGCTGTTGTCGAGCAGCGCCTTGCCGTCGTCGACCATGCCGCGATAGACGCCGGCCATGGTCAGGGTGACGCCGATCAGCAGCCCGAGTCCGATGCCGGTGAAGACGAACTTGCCCCAGGCGTGCAGGATGTCGCGTCCGGCCAGGCTGATCATCGCGCCGCACCGGGAATGCGGTCGACCACGTGGATGCGGGTGCGCGCGGTCACCGCCTTCTCGCTGTATGCGACGACGCGATCGCCGACCTCGAGGCCGCGGCGCACCTGCACGTTGCCGTCGAGATCGGCGGCGCCCAGCTCGACCGCGGCGAACTGTGGGTCGCCGTCCTCGACCCGCCACACGCCAAGCCTGCCGTCGACGTGCCGGATGACGGAGTTGGGCACGACCGGCGCCGCGGCGAGCGTGGGCATCGCCACGGTCACCTCGGCCAGTTCGCCCAGCGGCGGCAGCGGCTCGGGCAGCGCGTCGAACACCACCTTGGCGAGCGTCTCCTCGGTCACCGCGTCGGCCATCGGCTCCACGCGCAGCACGCGCCCGGCCAGTGCCTGCCCCGCGCGCGAGCGCAGCACCACGCGCGCCGGCAGGCCCGCCGCAAGACCTTGCGCGCTGATCTGGTCGAAGCGCACGTTGATCCACACGCTGCCCGGATCGATCACTTCCAGCACCGCCTGCCCGGCGACGACCGTCGTGCCGGGATCGGCATCGCGCGCCGCCACCAGACCGGCGACCGGCGCGACCAGGCGCAGGTTGCCGCGCTGCGCGGCCAGCGCTTCGCGGTCAGCGCGGATGCGGACCAATTCCTCGCCCGCGGCGGCCAGCGCGGCGTCGGCGACCTGCTGTTCCTGGCGCTTGCTCGCGACCGTTTCCTCGCTGACCACATGCGACGCCAGCAACTGCTCGTAACGGCGCATCTGCGACTGCGCGTAGCGCTGGCGCGCCGCAGCCTCGCGCTGCTGCGCATCGGCGCGCCTGAGTGCGGCGTCCTGGGCGCGGATGCGCTCGTCGAGATCGACCGGATCCATCTCGCCCAGCACCTGGCCGGCCGCGACCCGGTCACCCACCTGCACGTCGACGCGGCTGACCCGTCCGGCGAAGGTCGGGCCGATCCGATAGGTGTAACGCGCCTCGACGGTGCCGATGCCGTACAGCGCCGGTGTGACCGGGCGCTCCGCCACGGTGGCGACCGTCACCCGCACCGGCGCCAGCGGTCCCGAGCGCAGGGCCACGTAGACGAACAGCAGGAGCATCGGAACCAGCACCGCCAGCAGCGCGAGCGTGCGGCCCTGCAGGGGCAGGCGTTTCATCGGCGCGCCCCCGCCGCGATGCCGCGGCGAAAGATCGCGAACGCGCCCGGCGCGTCGGTGCGCATGCGGGCCGCGTCGCCGGCCAGCAGCGCCTGCATCACCAGGCCCTGGATGCTGCCGATGAACAGCGTCGCCGCGGCGGCCGCATCGAGCTGCGGGTCCAGCTCGCCGCGCGCCTTGCCGTCCTCGACCAGCGCGCCCAGCCGCTCGGCATAGCGGCGGATCATGGTTTGCACCATGCGCTTGGCCGCGGTGTCCTCGGCGCGCTGCAGCTCGCCGAACAGCATACGCGGCACGCCAGGGTGCTCGCTGACGAAGTCGATATGCGCCATGTACATGGCCTCGAGCGCCGCCAGCGGCGTCGCCGCGCCGCGCGCGGCGTGCTCGATGCGCGCCAGCAGCCGGTCGGCCACCCACTCCATCACCGCCTGCCAGATCGCGTCCTTGTTTGGAAAATGCCGGAACAGCGCGCCCTGGGTCAGTCTCATGCGCCCGGCGATCGCCGCCGTGGTGATCTCGCTGGGGTTCTGTTCGGCGGCCAGCCCGATCACCGCCTCGACGGTGACCGCGCGGCGCTCGTCCGCGGGCAGATGCTTGCGTGGTGCGTCCATTGCCGTCGCCATAAAAGATAGTAACTAATTACTATCTTATCGCGACGCGGCCCGCCGTCAAGGGGCCGAAGCGGGCGGCGCCGCCATCGGGCGCCGCCTCACACCCTCAGAAGTCCTCGCTGCGCGGCGTGTCGAGCGTTTCCTTGATCGCCGCCTGCAGGCGCGCATGCACCTTGACCAGCCCGCGCCACAGGAACCAAGTGGCGACGGCAAACACCAGCAGCAGCGCCAGCAGCACCTGGCGTGGCGGCAGGATCGCCGAGCCGAGCACGCCGACCAGCAAGGCCAGGCCGAGCAGTGCCAGCAGCGGGATCAGCTTGGCCAGCGCGCGCCGCAGCGGGTAGGTGCGCGCCCCGGCGAAGCTTTCGCGGATGCCGAGCTCGGCGAGCAGCAGGCCGAGCGCGTCGGCCTTGCGGTAGGCGGCGACGATCATCGGCAGCGCCATCAGCGCGGCCAGCGACCAGGCCAGGGTCCGCTGCAGCACCGGATGCGGCTGCAGCGCCTCGAAGCGCAGGTAACCGTGGCGGTAGAGGAATGCGACGCCGATGAACACCGCGATCACCAGCATCGCGTTGATCGCCACGTGCCACAGCAGCCGCCGGATCATCTTCGCCACCACCGCGCCTTCCTCATTCAGGCGCAGGCCGCCGAACCAGGCCGTGTAGGCGGCGAACATGCCGCGTGCACCCGCCGGCATCGCGCGCGCCAGCGCGTCGGCAGCCGGCGCGGAAGCGCGGATCAGGTACGGCGTCAGGAACGTGGTCAGCACCGATACCGCGACCGCCACCGGATACAGGAACCGGCTGATCACGCCGAGGCTGAGCCCCAGCGTGGCGATCACGAACGAGAACTCGCCGATCTGCGCCATGCTCATGCCGATGCGCAGCGCGGTACGCCCGTCGTTGCCGGCGACGAACGCGCCGAAACCGCAGGCGACCACCTTGCCGAGCAGTACCGCCAGCGTCACCGCCAGGATCGGCACGGCGTACTGCACCAGCACGTGCGGATCGATCATCAGGCCGATGGCGACGAAGAAGATCGCGCTGAACATGTCGCGCACCGGCTCGACGATCTGCTCGACGCGGCCGGCGCTGCGCGCCTCGGCGACGATCGCGCCGATCATGAACGCGCCGAGCGCGACGCTGTAGCCCATCTGCGCGACCAGCAGGCAGAAGCCGAAGCACACGCCGAGCACGGTCACCAGCAGCACGTCGTGGCGGCCGAAATGCGCGACGTAGTCGATCAGGCGCGGCACCAGCAGCAGGCCCGCGACCAGCGCCACCGCCATGAACAGCCCCAGCCGCCCGACGATCGCCGCCGCGTCGCCGGCCTCGACGCCGCCGGTGCTGGCGATGCCGGTCAGCAGCGCCATCATCACCACGGCAACGACGTCCTCGATGATCAGCAGGCCGAAGATCTGCTGGGCAAAACGCTCCTGCTTCAGTCCCAGCTCATCCAGCGCCTTCATGATGATGGTGGTGGACGAGACGGTGATCATCGCGCCGAGGAACACCGCATCCATGAAGCGCCAACCGAACAGGCGTCCGATCTCGTAGCCCAGCCACGGCAGCAGCAGCACCTCGACGCCGGCGATCGCCAGCGCCTTGCCGCCGACCTGGCGCAGTTTCTTCAGGCTGAACTCGAGACCCAGCGAGAACAGCAGCAGGATCACGCCGAGTTCCGACAGCGTGCGGATCGTCTGCTCGTCCTGGATCAGCTTGAACGGCGGCGTGTGCGGGCCGATCAGCACGCCGGCGATGATGTAGCCGAGCACGACCGGCTGGCGCAGGCGCTGGAACAGCACCGTGGTGCAGCCGGCGACCAGCAGGACGACGGCGAGGTCCTGGATGAATTGCAGTTCGCGCATCGGGCCTCCCGAGGGTGACGCAAGGAAGCCTAACCCATGCGACCGCGCGGCAGCAGCTTGCGCGACCGCGATGCGCGCACCGGCCGCCGACGCATCCGGTTCTGGCCACGGCCGCACGCGCCGGCCGATTCCGGATACGACAGAGCCGCCGGGTCGCCCCGGCGGCTCCTCACCTCATCGGCCGACCCGCCTAGCAGCGCGGGGCGGCCTGCTGCCGATGCCGCTCAGACCTCGGCGGCAACCGCCGCGCCGGCGGGAATCGCCGCTGCGGCGGACGCCGCCGCGGGCGCCGCCACGCGCGCCTCCATCGATGCCAGGAAGCGCCACACGAACAGCAGCGTCACCAGCAGCAGCCCCGGATAGCCGATCCACGCCAGCAGATAGGGCAGCGTCGGATCGCCCATCTCGCGCACGCGCGGCAGGTTGAAGCTGAGCAGGCCGAGCGTGATGACGGCGCCGAAGATCCACATCGCCATCAGCCAGATGCCGGCCTCGAAACCGGTGAGGTACCGGCTCCACCCGCCCACGCCGCCCGCATGCACGGCCATTTCGCCGGCATGCGCCACGCCGTGCCGCGCATCGGGCGCGACAGGCGCGCGCGCCCGGCGTCCCAGGGTCAGCAGATCGAAGATCAGCACCCCGGCGCCCACCGCGAACACGAAACCGAACGTGGGCACCAGCAGCTTGAACACGCCCATCGCCGGGAAGACGTCGCCGCCGAACCACTCGAGGCCGAGCGTACGGTAGACGAAGATCTGCACCGTGCCGCCCAGCGCGAAGGCCAGCGCCACGCCCAGGATGCCGGTGAACACCAGCCAGAAGGCGAGCTTGCCGAGGCGCTGGTCGAAGTTGGTCGCCTTGCGCATGATCGGAACCGCGTAGTACGCCGCGGCGATGCCCAGCATGCCGAAGGTGCCGAACAGCGCTAGGTGCGCGTGGCCCGGCGTCACCCACGTGCCGTGCGACCAGACGTTGGTCAGCGCGAAGGTCATGCTGAAGCCGAGGATGCCGGCGCCCACCTGCTCCAGTACCACCGAGCCGAGGATGAAGTAGAACGCGGGCGCGTTCTCCAGTGGCCGACGGTTCTGGTGCGCGTCGAGATAGATGTGCCAGAAGCAGAACACCAGCGGCAGCGGCTCGAGCGCGCTGAACAGCGAGCCCCAGAACTGCCAGAACTCCGGCGTGCCGATCCAGAAGTAGTGGTGCGCGTTGCCGAGCAGGCCCGACAGCCACACCAGCACCACGCCCCAGAACACGGCGTAGCCGACCGACTTCACGTCGACCTTGAACAGCAGCACCAGCAGGAAGCCGACCAGGCTGATGTGGATCACCTCCCACACGCCCTCCACCCAGTAGTGGACGACGAACCAGCGGAAGTACTCCTGCATGTCGAGGCGCGGTACGTAGAACAGGCCGAACACCCACACCGCCATCAGCGCCACCACGCCGATGCCGAGGCCCCAGTGGATCTCGTTCCACTCGCGCACCGGCGGGAACGTCCGCAGCACCACGTAGGCGAGGATGCTGAAGCCCACCAGGATGACCAGGTCGGCGGCACGGCCGGCCTCGAGGTATTCGAGGCCTTCCTGCAGCCAGGGCTGCCCTTCCCACCAGCCGGCGATGCCGCGCATGGCCAGCGCCTGCGTGGCGACGTTCCAGATCACCGTGGCCACGAACGCGTAGAACAGCACCTTGATCAGCCACGGTGCGGCCAGTTCACGCTTCGACAGCAGCGGGCCGACGAACAGGATCGCCCCGATGAAACCGGCGAGGATCCAGAGCAGGCCGAGGTTGAGGTGCTCGGCGCGAACGACGTTGAAGTTCAGTACGCCGGCAAGCAGGGTCGGATCGGTCTGCTGCATGGCGAGGATCAGGCCGAAACCGACCTGGGCGGCGAACAGCACCAGCATGAGCATGAAGAAGCGCATGCTGAGGCGTTGAGTCTGGTACTGGATCTGCATCACTGCTTCTCCAGGGAGTGGATGTAGGCCACGATGGCGTTGACGTCTTCATCTTTGAGCAGCTTGTCGTACGCGGGCATGA
The DNA here is from genome assembly GCF_039680435.1 of Mizugakiibacter sp. Taxonomy (NCBI): domain Bacteria; kingdom Pseudomonadati; phylum Pseudomonadota; class Gammaproteobacteria; order Lysobacterales; family Rhodanobacteraceae; genus Mizugakiibacter; species Mizugakiibacter sp. The sequence goes on from NZ_JBDKSX010000023.1 coordinate 25,844, forward strand.
CGCCGGCCGGATAGCCCGCCACGACCTTCGCGTTCGGCTGGCGGATCGACTCGGCGAGGTAGGCGTCATCCGCCTTCACCGTGCTGCCGTCCGCGAGACTTACCTGCGAGCCGGACAGTCCGCCCCAGCCGGGTCCCACCAGGCGCGTGTCGTCGAGCGCATGACACGAGCCGCAGGCGTATTCCTTCACGAGCTGCTCGCCGCGCGCGGCCGGATCGGGCGCGACCGTGCCAGCCGCAGGCGCGGCTGCCGCAGGCGCGGCTGCAGCGACGGCATGCGTGCCGTGGGCCAACTGCAGGCGCCTGTCGAGCCCCTCGATCTTCACCTTGGGCGGCCAGCCTTCGGTGTTCAGTGCCGACGTGTATTTCAGATACGCGATCAGTTGCCCCACCTCTTCGCTGCTGAGCGGCAGGTTGGGCATCAGGCTGGTGCCGCCGCCGCGACGCTCGACGCGTTGCTGGGCGCCGGAGTACTTCTTGAAGTAGGCCTCGATCGAATCGACGCCGGTATCGGCGATCTGGTCCTGGTTCATCAGCTGCGTGCGCACCGCCGCCTCCGTGGGCCAGCCGCCCGCCGACGGCAGGAAAGCCGCAAGCCACGCGGGACCCGCGCGCTCGTACTCCTTGGTGAGATCCGGGCCGAGATAGGCGCCGTTGCCCACCATGGTGTGGCAACCCATGCAGTTGTAGGACTGGAACACGCGCTTGCCGTCGGCCGCCTTGTAGGGGCCGAAGGAAACGCTGTCCGGCGTGATCTGGTTACGCGATTTCAGGAACGAGAATCCGGACAGCATGATGAAGATCAGCATCATGATGCCGAGGGCGACAAGCGCTCGGCGGCGCTTGCGGGTCTCGTCGCAGTTCTTGCCGTTTGCGCAGCTCATGGTGCGTTGGCCTCGTCGGTTCCGGGACGGCCCGCGCTGCCCGCGCCGGCGGATGCCGCGTGTTCCAGCGCGTCATGCTGGAACAGCGTGCGCAGGCTGCCGATGAAGATGTAGAAGACGTACACCGCCAGCACGAAGCCGACGGAGAAATAGAACTGCCAGGCCAGGTGCGATTCCGGCCAATACTCGAAATTGCGCCAGAACGGCCATGACAGCAGGAAGCCGGCCGCGCTGGCCAGCACCGAAAGCGTCAGATCAATGATTCGCTGCACCACGTGAGCCACCCCCAACGGACGATTGAAGTACGGTCGGGCAACGCCGCAAACCGCCGCATCCCCTCCCGCTGGAGGATGCACGTGAAAGGCGTGACGAATATAGGAACGGCGCGCGCGGGTGCGACTGACCCAAGTCAAGCGACAAGACTTTTTGTCGCATGGACACCATCGCGCTGCCGAAAACGGCGTGCGCGCGCACGCATGGACGGGGGCGGACGCCGCGCTGCCCTTGCACGCGAGCAGGACCCGGCAACGCCGCGAGCGTGATCGCGAAGGAATCGCGTTCCCATGCCCGCGATAGAAGACCCGGACCGCGCGATGGACGCCGTGCCCGCGGAAACGGGCATGCGCCGGAAACGGCAGGACGATTTCCCGCTTTCGCGGGGACGACGGCGTGCCCGGGCGTTCCCTAGCGTCGCCGCAGCGCTTCGCCCAGCACGCGCCACGCACGCAGCTCGCCGCCGCCGAGGTGGGCGGCGATCACCGCGCGCATCAGCCGCCGCAGCGCGGCCAGGCCCTCGGCATCCGGCGCGACGTCCGCGTCCAGCGCCAGCAGATCGGCGCCGCGCACGCGCGGGCCGGGCTGGCCGCGCCACGGCAGCGGACCGTACTCGGGCAGGTAGACATAGTCCGCATCCGGCCGCAGCGGCGCGTCGCTCTCGGCCTCGCACGCGAGCTGCAAACCGTAGCCGAGCGCGTCGAGCAGGTCGCGCTCGAAGCGGCGCAGCGTCCAGGCCAGCGGTTCGCCGCCGGCGAGGCGACCGAGCGCCAGCGCGTACGCACCGAACAGCTCCGGATGTGCATCCTGGCGCGCAACGAGGCGCACCACCAGCTCGTTGAGATAGAGGCCGGCCAGCAGCGCGTCGCCGACGAGACGCTGCGGCGCGCCGGCGGCTTCGGCGCCGACCAGCGTACCGAGTTCGCCGCGCGCGCTCCAGGAGAGCGCCAGCGGCAGGAACGGTTCCAGCTCGGCACGCGCCAGCCGCGCGCGTTCGCGGCGTACGCCGCGCGCCACCAGGCCGACGCGGCCGTGATCGCGCGTCAGGCATTCGAGCAACAGGCTGGTCTCGCGATACGCGCGCGCGTGCAGGACGTAGGCGGGCTGCTGGTCGATGCGCATCGAAGAGACGGGAGACGCGAGACGGGAGACTGGATGAGATTCGCGGTTCCGTCATTGCGGCGCAAGCCGCAATGACGAAATCGGAGGGCTGCGCATCGCGGCTCAGCGTTCTCCCGTCCCGCGCCCCCCCGCCCTCAATCCGTATATCCGAACTGCTTCAGCGCCGCCTCGTCGTCCGACCACGACTCGCGCACCTTGACCCACAGGCGCAGGAACACCCGGCGCTCGAACAGGCGCTCCATCGCCTTGCGCGCGCCGCTGCCGATCGCCTTCAGGCGCTCGCCGCCGGCGCCGATCACGATGGCCTTCTGGCCTTCGCGCTCGACCCAGATCACCGCATGAATCTCGGCGATGCCGTCGGCGCGTTCCTGGAACTGCTCGATCTCGACGGTGGTTGCATACGGCAACTCGGCCTCGAGGCGCAGCATCAGTTGCTCGCGCACCAGCTCGGCGGCGAGGAAACGCTCGCTGCGATCGGTGATCTCGTCGTCGCCGTACAGCGGCGCACGCTGCGGCAGGCGCGCGAGGATGCCCTGCTCCAGCTCGGCCAGGCCCTCGCGCTTCAACGCGGAGACGTAGTAGACCTCGTCGAACGGATGCCGGGCGACGACCCCGGCGACGAACGGCAGCAGCTTCGACTTGTCGCGCGCGCTGTCGACCTTGTTGACCGCGAGCAGGCGCGGCACCGTGCGCTCGCCGAGCGCGGCGTACACCGCCGTGTCCTCGTCGCCCCAGCGCCCGGCCTCGACCACCTGCACGGCGACGTCGACCTCGGCGATCGCCTGGTGCGCGGCGCGGTTGAGGCTGCGGTTCATCGCACGCTTGACGCCGCGATGCAGGCCGGGCGTATCGACGTACAGGATCTGGCCATCGGGCCGCGTGGCGATGCCGAGGATGCGGTGGCGCGTGGTGTGCGGCCGCGGCGTGACGATGCTCAGCCGATAGCCGATCAGCGCGTTCAGCAGGGTCGACTTGCCGACGTTGGGCCGGCCGAGCAGCGCGACCATGCCGCAGCGCGGCGGAACGCCGGCGGATGCCGTATCGCTCATCGCTGCAGCCGCTGCGGCAATGCGGCCAGCGCGCGTTCGGCCGCGGCCTGCTCGGCGGCGCGCCGGCTGCCGCCGTGGCCCTCGAAACGCAACGTCTCGGGTTCTGCCAGCAGGCAGGCCACGTCGAAGGTCTTGGCGTGGTCCTCGCCGTGGCTGGCCAGCAGCTCGTACTGCGGCAGCGCGCAGCCGTGCGCCTGCAGCAGCTCCTGCAGGCGCGTCTTCGGATCCTTCTCGGACTTGCCCAGCGCGGCGACGCGCGGCACGAACAGGCCGCGGATCACCTCGCGGCAGGCGGCGTAGCCGCCGTCCAGATAAACCGCCGCCAGCAGCGCCTCGAAGGCGTCGGCCAGGATCGAATCGCGGCGGAAGCCGCCGCTCTTCAGCTCGCCCGGCCCCATCCGCAGCGCGTCGCCCAGCTCCAGCTCGCGCGCCACCTCGGCCAGGCTCTGGCCGTTGACCAGCTGCGCGCGCAGGCGCGACAGCTCGCCCTCGCTGGCTTCCGGGCGCGCCTCGAACAGCAGCTCGGCGACGCACAGGTTCAGCATGGCGTCGCCAAGGAACTCCAGGCGTTCGTTGTTGGGCCGGCCGGCGCTGCGGTGGGTCAGCGCCAGCGCCGCCAGCGCGGCATCGCGAAAACGGTAGCCCAGCTTCAGCACATCAATCGCCGCCGCCCTGGAGCGCGACGCTCTTGGTGAAATGCACCAGGAAATCGACGTTGTAGGCGAACGGGATCTGCTTGTCGTAGGTGACGGTCAGCGTGCCGCCGTTGCCCTGCTGGTCCAGCTTGATGTCCTGCGGCTTGACCGTGTCGGTGTCGACATACTGGAAGCTGAACTTGTACAGCAGGTCGCGGCGCAGCTCGTCCTGCGACTTGCTGGTCGCGCCGGCCTCGCTTGCCACCTGGTTCATCGACTTGACCACGCCGAAGAACTCGACGTAGGCGGGCACCAGCTTCATCGCGGTGTAGGCGAACACGCCCGCCACGGCCAGGACCACCAGAAAACCGATCAGCGTGATGCCGGTCTGCCTGCTTTTCATGCGCCTCCCCCTGCCGCGTGCGCGGCGCTTCGATGCGTCACTTGACCACGGTGCCGATGCGGCCGAAGTCCACGCCGTGGTTCATCCCCTTCCAGCTGAACCAGATCAGAAACGCCTTGCCGACCAGGTTCTGTTCCGGCACGCAGCCCCAGAAGCGGCTGTCGGCACTATTATCGCGATTATCGCCCATGGCGAAATAGCAGTTTTGCGGCACTCGCCACGTTCCGTCCCGGCTCTCGCCCAGGCCCGGAATCGCGATGATGCGATGGTCGACGCCGTCGAGGTGTTCGACGCGCACCACCGCGCCGACCCGCTCCAGCATCTGGCCTTCGGCGTCCTCGCCGGCGTACGGCCCGACCGGGTCCTGGATGATCGGCTTGCCGTTGATGAACACCTTGTCCGCGCTGACGGTGACCTCGTCGCCGGGCAGGCCGACCACGCGCTTGATGTAGTCCTGGACCGGATCCGGCGGATAGCGGAACACGATCACGTCGCCGCGGTGCGGCTCGCCGGTGGCGATCACCTTGGTGTTGAATGCCGGCAGGCGCAGGCCGTAGGCGAACTTGTTGACCAGGATGAAGTCGCCTACCAGCAGGGTCGGCATCATCGATCCGGACGGGATGCGGAACGGCTCGGCGATGAACGAGCGGAACACCAGCACCGCCAGGATCACCGGGAAGAACGAGCGCGCGTAGTCGACCAGCACCGGCTCGTGCGGCGTCTCGCCGCGCGCCACGGCGCGCTCGAGGCGACGGCGGTAGAACAGCATCCGGTCGATCGCCCAGACCACGCCGGTCAGCGCGGTCAACGCCAGCAGCAATGCGGCGAAGTCGAAATCCATTCCAAACAGCTTCATGCGGTCCGCTCCGGTCCGGGCATCACTTGGAATCCACCTTGAGCACGGCGAGGAAGGCCTCCTGCGGGATCTCCACCCGGCCGACCTGCTTCATGCGCTTCTTGCCTTCCTTCTGCTTCTCCAGCAGCTTGCGCTTGCGCGTCACGTCGCCGCCGTAGCACTTCGCCAGCACGTTCTTTCGCAATGCTTTCACCGTCGAGCGCGCGATGACCTGCGAGCCGATCGCGGCCTGGATGGCGACGTCGAACATCTGCCGCGGGATCAGGTCCTTCATGCGCTCGACCAGCTCGCGGCCGCGCCGGTCGGCCAGCGAACGATGCACGATCAGACTGAGCGCGTCCACGCGCTCGCCGTTGATCAGCACGTCCACGCGCACGAACGGGCCGGCCTGGAAGTGCAGGAAGTGGTAGTCCATCGAGGCGTAGCCGCGCGATACCGACTTCAGCTTGTCGAAGAAGTCCAGCACAACCTCGGCCAGCGGCAGCTCGTAGCTGATCTGCACCTGTGTCGCCAGGTACTGGATCGAGCGCTGCACGCCGCGCTTCTCCTCGCACAGCGTGATCACGTTGCCGATGTAGTCCGGCGGCGTGAGGATGCTGGCGACGATGATCGGTTCGCGCACCTCGGCGACGTTCTGCATCGGCGGCAGCTTGGCCGGATTGTCCAGTTGCAGCACCGTACCGTCGGTCTGCAGCACCTCGTAGACCACGGTCGGCGCGGTGGTGACCAGGTCGAGGTCGTACTCGCGCTCGAGGCGCTCCTGCACGATGTCCATGTGCAGCAGGCCGAGGAAGCCGCAGCGGAAGCCGAAGCCCATCGCCTCGGACGACTCCGGCTCGAAGTGCAGCGCGGCGTCGTTGAGCTTGAGCTTGTCCAGCGCCTCGCGCAGCGCCGGGTAGTCGTCGGCGGCCACCGGGAACAGGCCGGCGAACACGCGCGGCTGCATCTTCTGGAAACCAGGCAACGGATGCGGCGCGGGCGCGCCGGCCAGGGTCAGGGTGTCGCCCACCGGCGCGCCGTGCACGTCCTTGATCGAGGCCGTGACCCAGCCCACCTCGCCCGCGCCGAGCTTGTCCTTGACCTTGCGCTTGGGCGTGAACACGCCGACCTGGTCGACCTCGTGCGCGCGGCCGGTGGACATCACCAGCAGCTTGTCGTGCGGCTTGATCTCGCCCTGCATCACGCGCACCAGCGAGACCACGCCGAGGTAGTTGTCGAACCAGGAGTCGATGATCAGCGCCTGCAGGCGGTCGGTGTCGCGCGGCTTCGGCGGCGGAATGCGCGCGACGATCGCCTCCAGCACCGCCTCCACGTTCTGCCCGGTCTTCGCGCTGATCGCGATCGCGTCGGTGGCGTCGATGCCGATCACCGCCTCGATCTCCTGCTTGACGCGCTCGGGATCGGCGGTCGGCAGGTCGATCTTGTTCAGCACCGGCACCACTTCCAGGCCCTGCTCCACCGCGGTGTAGCAGTTGGCCACCGACTGCGCCTCGACGCCCTGCGCGGCGTCGACCACCAGCAGCGCGCCCTCGCAGGCGGCCAGCGAACGGCTGACCTCGTAGCTGAAGTCGACGTGGCCCGGCGTGTCGATGAAGTTGAGCTGGTAGACCTTGCCGTCGCGCGCCTTGTACGGCAGCGACACCGACTGCGCCTTGATGGTGATGCCGCGCTCGCGCTCGATCGGGTTCGAGTCGAGCACCTGGGCCTCCATCTCGCGCGCCTCCAGCCCGCCGCAGATCTGGATGATGCGGTCGGCGAGCGTGGACTTGCCGTGGTCGACGTGGGCGATGATGGAGAAGTTGCGGATGTGGTCCATGGAACGGCGCGGCAGGGGATGGCGGGCGCAGCGTGGTGCGCTTCGGGCCGCCCGCAGGCGGCCCGAAGCCGGGATTATCGCATGAGCCGGACGCCGCACGGGCCGGCCGTCCCCGCGGCGGGCGCGCCGGCGCGGGCGGGGCTCAGCCGCCGTCCTTGGGTACGGTGATGGCGATGAAGCTGGTCGCGTCGTCGCGGCGCACCAGCAGCATCACCGGCTCGCCCGGCTTGGCGCCCTTGACCGCCTGGTTGAACGCCGCCGCCGAGGCGACGCGCGCGCGGCCGACCATCAGGATCACGTCGCCCGGCTGCAAGCCGGCGCGACGGGCGGCGACGCCGATCACGCGCGCCACGCCGACGCCCTCGCCGGCCTTCAGGCCGAGGCGCTGGCGGTCGGCGGCGGTGAGGTCCTGCACCACCAGGCCGAGCGGGTTGCCGCTGACCGCGCCGGCCTCGGCGGCGGCCAGCGTCCTGGCGTCGCGCGGCAGCTCGCCCACCGTCACCCCGACGTTGCGCTGCTTGCCGTCGCGGAAGATTTCCAGCGTGGCCTTGCTGCCCGGACGGCTGGCGCCGACCAGCGGCGGCAGGTCGGCCGGGCCGTCGATCGGCTGGCCGTTGAACGCGAGGATCACGTCGCCGGGCTTGATGCCGGCCTTCTCCGCCGGGCTGCCCGCGTTGATCACGCTGACCATCGCGCCGCCGGTATTGGGCAGGCCGACGCTCTTCGCCAATGCGTCGGTCACCGCCTGGATCTGCACGCCGATCATGCCGCGGGTGACGAAGCCCTTGTCCTTGATCTGCTGCACCGCGCTCATCGCGATGTCGATCGGGATCGAGAACGACACGCCCATGTAGCCGCCGGTGTTGGAGAAGATCTGCGAGTTGATGCCGACCACCTGGCCGTCGAGATTGAACAGCGGGCCGCCCGAATTGCCGCGGTTGATCGGCACGTCGGTCTGGATGAACGGCACGTACTGCTGGTCGCTGGCGCCGAAGTTGCGGCCGACCGCGCTGACGATGCCCGCCGTGACCGAATGGTCGAAGCCGAACGGCGAGCCGATCGCCACCACCCACTGCCCCGCCTTGAGCTGGTGCGAGTCGCCGATGGTCACGGTCGGCAGGCCGCTGGCGCTGACCTTGAGCAGCGCGATGTCGTACTGGGCGTCGGTGCCGACCACCTTGGCGGTGAACTCGCGGCGGTCGGACAGCTTGACCTTGACCTGGTCGGCGCCGTCGACGACGTGGTTGTTGGTCAGGATGTAGCCGTCGCTGGAGATGATGAAGCCGGAGCCCAGCGAGAAACGCTCGTCGTCGCGCTGCGGCGGCAGCGGGATGCCGAAGAAGCGGCGGAAGATTTCCGGCATCTGCTGGTCGGGGCCGGCGTCCGCGTCGGCGCTTGCGCGCGTCTGGCCATCGTAGGTGGCCTGCACGTTGACCACGGCCCGGCCGTTCTTCTCGACGATGCCGGTGAAGTCCGGCAGGCCGGCGGCAAGTGCGCTGCCGGCGACCAGCAGCAGCGCGCCCAGCGCCGCGAACCGCATCGTGAACCTTTTCATCGCATCGACCTCCTGGGTGCCATCCGCCCGCGCATCGGGGCGCGAGCCCTCGCGCGGCAGGGAAAGTGGATTGTGGCTGGATTCCGCCCGGGCCCGCAGCACAGACTGCGGCGCCCGGCCGCGGGTTCCCGCACGGCGCGCCGCTGCGGATTCAGCGCGCGCCCCCGCGCGTACCGGCGGCGCGAAGCGGCCGCGTCACCTGCCCGCGATCCGCACCTCCGCGGCCATCGGAGCGCGGCGGGCGCCCGCGCACGGAATCATCGACCGTCCCGCGCGCCCGTTTCGGCCGAGGGCGCGGGCGGCGGCGCGAGCAGCAGCAGGTAGGGCACGGCGCCGCCCCCGTTTGCCGTGCCGGCGGCGCGCGCATGCCGGGCCAGGTACGGCTCGAGCTCGCGCGAGTAGGCGACCGGCCGCACGAAGTCCAGCGGGTTGTCGGCGACGGCACCGGCCGGCTGCGCCAGCATCGGCGCGGCGACCGGCCCCGGCAGCGATGCCTGCAGGGAAGTGTCCGCGGCCTGCGCGGGCGCCGGACGGCTCGGCGCCGCGACGATGCCCGGTCCGGCGACGCCGGGGCCATCCGGCTGCACCAGCACCAGCGCGGCGACGGCGACGCCGGCGGCGATCGCGCCGCCGGCGGTCCAGCGCAGCCAGCGCCTGCCGCTGGCGCGCGACGGCGCCGGCAGCGTTTGCACCGTGCGCATCACGCGCGCGGCGAAATCGGGGCCGGCGATGCGCTGCGACTGCCGGCGCAGGCCGTCGCGCGCGAGGTGATAGCGGCCCCACGCGGCGGCCAGCGCGTCGTCGTGCCCGAGCCGGCGCAACAGGAAGCGCACCTCCTGGGCATCCAGCTCGCCGTCCATCCACGCGGACAGCTGCAGTTTGACGTCGTCGCTCATGGCGTTCAGTCCTCTCGATCCGACAGCAGCGGGCGCAGCTTCTGGTCGATCGCCTCGCGCGCGCGGAAGATGCGCGAACGCACGGTGCCGATCGGGCAGTTCATCGCTTCCGCGATCTCCTCGTAGCTGAGCCCGTCCACTTCGCGCAGGGTGATGGCGGTGCGCAGTTCCTCGGGCAGCTGTTGGACCGTGGCGAACACGGTTTGTTCAATTTCCTGGCGCAGCAGCTCGTGCTCGGGGGTGGCGCGGTCGCGCAGGCGCGAGCCGCCGTCGGCGTGCTCGGCGTCCTCGATGGCGAGATCGCCGGTCGGCGGGCGGCGCCCCAGCGCGACCAGATGGTTCTTGGCGGTGTTGATCGCGATCTTGTACATCCAGGTGTAGAACGCGCTGTCGCCGCGGAAGGATCCGATCGCCCGGTAGGCGCGGATGAAGGCTTCCTGGGCCACGTCCTCGCACTCGCTCCAGTCGGAGACGTAGCGCGAGATCACGCCCACGATCTTGTGCTGGTACTTGCGCACCAGCAGATCGAAGGCCCTGGTGTCTCCATGCTGCACGCGCTCGACCAGCGCGCGGTCCACTTCGTGCTCGCCCATCCGGGCCGCTCTCCCTCGGCGCCGACCTGGCCAAGCGTCCCGGTGAGACCGCGATCCAGGTCGGAAGTTCTCGACATGGGGCCGCGCGCGGCGGCCTCAAGGCGTCTGCGCCGCGCCCGACGACGACGCCAGCAGGCGCTCGCGCTCGGCCAGCATGTTCTCGAAGGCCGCCGGCGCCAGCGGCCGGCTGAACAGGTAGCCCTGCAGCTCCTCGCAGCCGTGCGCGCGCAGGAATTCCATGTGCTGCTCGATCTCCACCCCCTCGGCGATCACCGCGCGGCTGAGGTTGTGCGCCATCGACAGCGTCGCCTTGACGATCGCCTCGTCGTCCGGGTCGACGCCGATGTTGCGCACGAAGGTCTGGTCGATCTTGATGCGGTCGGCGGGGAAACGCTTGATGTAGTCCAGCGAGGATTGGCCGGTGCCGAAGTCGTCGATCGAGATGTGGCAGCCGTGATCGTGCAGCGCCTGCAGCGTCTCCAGCAGGTTGGGGATGCCCTTGACGCTGATGCTCTCGGTCACTTCCAGGTCCAGCGTGCCCGGCTCCAGCCCGGTTTCCTCCAGCACCGTGCGCACCAGCTCGGCCAGGTTCGGCTGCATCAACTGCAGCGGCGACAGGTTGACGCCGATGCGCAGCGGCAAGCCGAAGCGCTGCTGCCAGCGCCGCGCGTCGCGGCAGGCGGTGCGCAGCACCCACTCGCCCATCGACACGATCAGGCCGGTTTCCTCGGCCAGCGGGATGAAGAAGCCGGGGCTGATCATGCCGAGCTCGGGGTGCTCCCAGCGGATCAGCGCCTCCATGCCGACGATGTCCTCGCTCTGCGCGTCCACCTGCGGCTGGTAGTACACGCGCAGCTCGCCGTTCTTCTCCGCCTGGCGCAGCTTCGCCTCCAGCGCGATGCGCTGCTGGTGCGACTCCTCCGGCACCGCGACGTAGGCCTGGAAGTTGTTGCGGCCCATGCCCTTGGCGCTGTACATCGCGACGTCGGCGTGCTTGAGCAGGCGCTCGGCGGTGTTGCCGTCGTCCGGATGGAAGCTGACGCCGATCGAGGCGGTGATGTGCAGCTCGGCGCCGTCGGCCAGGGTCAGCGGCGCCTCCATCACGCGCACGATCTTCTCGGCGATGCGCAGCACGTCCTCGCGCTGGGTGATGTGGCGCAGGATCAGGGTGAACTCGTCGCCGGCGTAGCGGGCCACCGTGTCGGAGGCGCGCACGCTGGCACGCAGCCGCTTGGACACCGCCACCAGCACCTCGTCGCCGACCGAGTGGCCGAGCGAGTCGTTGATGTTCTTGAAGCGGTCGAGGTCGACGAACAGCACCGCGAACATCTCGCCGGTGCGGTGCGCCTCGCGGATGGTGGTCTCGAGGCGGTCGTTGAACAGCAGGCGGTTGGGCAGCCCGGTCAGCGCGTCCTGCAGGCCCTTGGCGCGGCCCTGTTCGCGCGCACGGCGCAGCTCCAGTTCGAAGGCGAAACGCGCCGCGGCGACGCGCAGGGTCTGCAGCACGCCCTCGCCGCCGGTGATCGGCGCGCGCGCGCCGACCAGCAGCGCACCGAGCACGTTGCTGCGCTCGTCGGCCAACGGCAGGCCGATCAGGCCGTTCAGCCCGAGCGCGCGCACGAACGCATCGGCTTCCGCCAGGCGCTGCGCGTCCTCCGGATGGGCGACCGTTTCGCCGTCCAGCACCAGCTTCAGGGTGGGCTGGCGCAGCAGATCCGGTGCGTCCGCCGGCGTGGCCATGCGCTGCACCAGCGCCAGCGGCAGCAGCGCGCCGGCTTCCTCGGGCCGCGCCGAAAGCACGACCACGAAATCCAGCTCCAACGACTCGGCCAGAAGCTGCGCGGCGCGCTGCACGCCCTCGTCGCCGCTACCGGTGGCGAGCATGCGCGCCAGCAGCATCATCGCGGCCTGCATGCGGTGCAGCTCACCGAGCGCGCGCACCACGCTGAAATGCACCAGCTCGCCGTCGCGCACCGCCAACTGGGTGGTCACCTCGACCGGGTAGTTCGAGCCGTCGGCGCGCGGCTTGTCGCAGCGGTAGCGGACGCGTCCCTCCTGCTCGACACGGCGCGCGAACTCGACGCGCTGCTCGCGGCCGTGGCTGGCGTCGATCCAGTCCAGCGGCCGCCCGACCGCCCGCGCCGCGCTGAAGCCCGAACGCCGTTCGAAGGCGGCATTGACCTCGATGATGGCGCCGCTCTTCGGGTCGGACACGATCAGCTCGTCGCGGCTGCCGTCGAAGACGTAGCGGTAGCCGTCGCCGGTCGCGGCGGCCGGAGGCGGCGCGATGCCGCGCTGCCGCAGCGCGGCGCGCACCCGCGCCAGCGCCTCGGCGGCATCCACCGGGCTGCGCAGCCAGTCGACCACCCCGGGCGGCTGGCGCTGGAAACCCCAGACGCGCCGCTCCGCGTCGGCGGCGAGGATGCCCAGCACCGGCATCGCCGCGTGGCGCGGATCGCCATGCAACTGGGTGCAGAACGCGACCGCCTCGCGTGCCTCGCCGACGAAGTCGAGCAGGACCAGGTCGACCGCCGGGTCCTGCGCCAGCAGCGCGCGCGCCTGGTCGACGTCCTTGGCGGTATAGATCGCCTCGAACTCGTGGCCGTCCAGCGCGTCGAACAGCGCGCGGCGGTCGTCGCGCTGGGTGGCGACGATCAGCAGCGAGCCGGTCTTGGCGTCATCGGCCATGCGCTACACCACCCAGCGCCCGTCGCGCAGGCGCAGGCGCATCGCGGCGGCCGCGTCGTGGCGCAGCCGCGCGGCCTCCTCGCTGAAACCGTCCGGCAACGCGACCTCGGCGCCCATCAGCACGACCCGGCGGTCGTAGGTCGTGCGCGTGCGCGCGATCTGGCGCAGCAGCACCGTGTTCGGCGCGCGCAGGTGCGGCGCGGCGTCGACGAACAGGTAGATGCCGAAATGAAGGCTCTGCAGCACGTAGCGCAAGGCGTCGGCCATGCGTTTGGAGCCGGGCACCAGCACGTCGCCGTCGCGCAGGCTGCGCAGTCCGGCCTCGTCGCGCCAGGCGTACACCGATTGCCCGGTGCGCCGCGCCAGCAGGCGCAACTGGGCGACCAGCGCGTCCTGGTCGGACGTCTCCAGCAACACCAGGTTGTGCTCCGCGCCGAGGATGCGCTCGAACAGGCCGGCGCTCCCCTGCATGCCGCCTCGTTCCACGGTGGTCCACCTTCCCCAGGATGCGCCCGCACCTTAGCTTGCGGCCGCTGCATTGACCAGAGCCGCACGATGTCGGGATCATAGCCGGACGTCGGCTGCGGGACTGCGCTCATGTTCGAAGGTCTGCGCTTCAACCACTGGAAGACCGAGTGCGACGCCGACGGCATCGTGGTGCTGAGCCTGGACCGCGCCGGCGCAGGCGTGAACGCGCTGTCGCGCGCCGTGCTGGACGAGCTGGCCGAGATCGTCGAACGGCTCGGCATCGAGCGCCCGCGCGGCGTGGTGATCCGCTCGGCCAAGGACGCCGGCTTCATCGCCGGCGCCGACATCCGCGAGTTCGAGCAGTACGAGCGGGCCGGCACGGTGCTGGACGCCATCGAGAACGGCCAGCGCGTGTTCGAGCGCCTCGCCCGCCTGCCCTGCACCACCGTCGCCGCGATCCACGGCCACTGCATGGGCGGCGGCACCGAGCTGGCGCTGGCCTGCCGCCAGCGCGTCGCCAGCCGCGATCCGAAGACGCGCATCGGCCTGCCCGAGGTGATGCTCGGCATCCACCCCGGCTGGGGCGGCAGCGCGCGCCTGCCGCGGCTGATCGGCGCACCCAAGGCGCTGGAGCTGATGCTGACCGGCAGGACCGTCGCCGCGGAAGCCGCACGCGCGCTCGGCCTGGTCGACCAGGTAACCTCGCCCGAGCTGCTGGTCGAAGCGGCCAGGGAACTGATCCGCCATCCGCGCCCACGCCCGTTCGCGCAGCGCGCGCTGGCCTGGGCGACCAACGCCTGGCCGGCGCGGCAGATCCTCGCGCCGTTGATGCGCAAGCAGGCGGCGGCGAAGGCGCGCCCGGACCAGTACCCGGCGCCGTTCGCGCTGATCGAGGTCTGGCGCCGCGGCGGCGGCGACATCGGCCAGCGCCTCAAGCTCGAGGCACGCTCGGTCGCCAAACTGGCGCAGACATCGACCGCGCGCAACCTGATCCGCGTGTTCTTCCTGCAGGAACGCCTGAAGGGGCTCGGCGGCGGCGTCGAGCACGGCATCGGGCACGTGCACGTGGTCGGCGCCGGCGTGATGGGCGGCGACATCGCCGCGTGGTGCGCCTACCGCGGCTTCCAGGTCACCTTGCAGGACCGCGAGCTGAAGTACATCCAGCCGGCGCTGGACCGCGCGCGCGGCCTGTTCGAGAAGCGCCTGAAGACGCCGGAGCGGATCGGCGCCGCGCTGGCGCGGCTGAACGCCGACGTCGAAGGCACCGGCGTGGTGCAGGCCGACCTGGTGATCGAGGCGATCTTCGAGAACGCCGAGGCCAAGCGCCGGCTCTACCAGACGGTCGAGCCGCAGTTCCGCGCGAACGAGCTGCTGGCGACCAACACCTCCAGCATCCCGCTGGACGAGCTGCGCGGCGTGCTGAAGCAACCCGAGCGCTTCCTCGGCCTGCACTTCTTCAACCCGGTGGCGCAGATGCCGCTGGTCGAGCTGGTCCGCCACGACCGCCTCGGCGCCGACGCGGAAAAGCGCGCGCTGGCCTTCATCAAGGCGATCGACAAGCTGCCGGTGCCGGTCAAGGGCACGCCGGGCTTCCTGGTCAACCGCATCCTGATGCCGTATCTCCTCGAGGCCATGCACTGCTACAACGAAGGCGTGCCCGGCCCCGCGCTGGACAAGGTGGCGAAGAAGTTCGGCATGCCGATGGGCCCGATCGAGCTGGCCGACACCGTCGGCCTCGACGTGTGCGCCTCGGTCGGCAAGGAGCTCGGCCCGTTCCTCGGCGTCGAGCTGCCCAAGGGCATCGGCGCCCTGCTCGCTGCCGGCAAGCGCGGCAAGAAGGACGGGCAAGGCTTCTACGTGTGGGAGAACGGCAAGCCGAGGAAGCCGGAGCTCGATCCCAAGTACGAGGCCCCGGCCGACCTCGAGCAGCGCCTGATCCTGCCGATGCTCAACGAGGCGGTGGCCTGCCTCGCCGAAGGCGTGGTCGACGACGCCGACCTGCTCGACGCCGGCGTGATCTTCGGCACCGGCTTCGCGCCGTTCCGCGGCGGCCCGATCCAGCACATCCGCAGCGTCGGCGCGCCGGCGGTCAAGGCGCAACTGGAAGCGCTGGCGCAACGCTACGGCGCGCGCTTCGCGCCGAAGGCCGGCTGGGACGGCGAGGCGCTGCGCGCGCAGGCCTGAGCCGCGCCTACCAGACCAGGTCGTCGGGCACGCCGTCGTCGGCGCCGCCCGCGCCGGGCTCGGCCAGCAACGCCAGCGCTTCCGGCGCGATCGCCTGCGCCTGCAGCGCCAGCTCGCGCGCCACGATCAGGTAGCGGCCGTTCTGCTGTACCACGCCCAGCTCGCCGGCGTTGAGCGCGCGCATCTGCTCGGCGTCGACGTGCACGCGGCGGATCTTGTCGCCGTAGCTGAAGTGGCGCAGCAGTTCGGCGTCGCTGCGGTTGAGCGCCTTGCCGTCCAGCAGCGCCTGCAGTTTGCGCTTGCGCTCCTTGCGCTCACGCGCGCGTTCGGCGGCTTCGCGCTCGAGTCGCGCCTGCTCCTGCTTTTCGGCCTGCGCGCGCAGCGCGTAGGCCTTGCCCAGATCCATGTCCTGGGCGCGCGCGGGCTTTCGCGGTTCGCGCGATTCGCGCGGCTCGCGGCGTGCCTGCTTTTCCTCGCGCAGTTGCTTGACGAGGCCGCTCTTGAGCAGCTGGTCGCGCAGTGATTCGGCCATCGGGGCGGCTCCCTCGGAGAACGTCCGGTCAGTCGTCATTCCCACCCACGTGCGGTTGCAATGGATGCCCGCTCGCGCAGGCACGGCGCCCGGGAGGGCGCCGGCCCTCCTCAATAATGCGGCGGCGGCGGCTCGTCGCGCATGTCGTGGCCGAGCGCGACGCGCATCGCGGCAAGTTCCTCGCGGATCTCGCGAAACGTGCGCTCCAGCGCCAGCAGGCGCTGGGTGCGCTCGGTGTCGGCGGCGGAAAGCGCGGCCACCGCATCGTCGAGGAAGGCAAAGCGCACCTCGAGTTCGGTCAGGCGGGATTCCAGCGTCGCCGTCATGGCACGCCCTCAGTCGGCGCGCGCAGCGATGCTGCGGCCGCGGCCGATGCCGTAGTAGGCGATGCCGGCCTGCTCCACCGCTTCCGGGTCGTACAGGTTGCGGCCGTCGAACAGCGCCGGCGTGCGCAGCAGCTCGCGGATGCGCGCGAAGTCGGGGCTGCGGAAGATCTTCCACTCGGTGACGACCGCCAGCACGTCGGCGCCTTCGAGCGCCGCGTAGGGATCGTCGCAAAGCACCAGGCCAGCGCGCTCGCCGTACAGGCGGCGGGTTTCGGCGCGCGCTTCCGGATCGAAGGCATGCACGCTGGCGCCCGCTTCCCACAGCGTTTCCATCAGTCGGCGGCTGGATGCCTCGCGCATGTCGTCGGTGTTGGGCTTGAACGCCAGCCCCCACAGGGCGACGGTCTTGCCCTCAACCGCGCCGCCGAAGTGCCGCGCGATCAGCTCGAACAGCTTGCGCTTCTGGTCGGCGTTGACCGCTTCCACCGCGCCGAGCAGCCGCGCCTCGTAGCCGTGCGCGCGCGCAGTGCGTTCCAGCGCCTGCACGTCCTTGGGGAAGCAGGAACCGCCGTAGCCGGCGCCCGGATAGATGAAGTGGTAGCCGATGCGCGGATCCGCGCCGATGCCCTGGCGCACCAGCTCGACGTCGGCGCCGACGCGCTCGGCGATGTTGGCGACCTCGTTCATGAAGCTGATCTTGGTCGCCAGCATCGCGTTGGCAGCGTACTTGGTCAGCTCGGCCGAACGCTCGTCCATCAGCACGATGCGCTCGTGGTTGCGGTTGAACGGCGCGTACAGCGTCTTCAGCAGATGCACCGCGCGTTCGCTGGAGGATCCGATGACGATGCGGTCGGGGCGCATGCAGTCGTCGACCGCATCGCCCTCCTTGAGGAATTCCGGGTTGGAGACGACGTCGAAAGCCGCGTCGACGCCGCGCGTGGCAAGTTCGTCGGCGATCGCCGCGCGCACGCGGTCGGCGGTGCCGACCGGCACGGTCGACTTGTTCACCACCACGGTGTAGCCGGACAGGTGCCGGCCGATCGTCTTCGCCACCGCCAGCACGTAGCGCAGGTCGGCGCTGCCGTCCTCGTCCGGCGGCGTGCCGACCGCGATGAAGACGGCCTGGCCGTGCGCCACGCCGGCCGCCGCGTCGGTGCCGAACATCAGCCGCCCGGCCGCGTGGTTGCGCCTGACCATCGGCTCCAGGCCGGGCTCGTAGATCGGGATCTCGCCGCGATCCAGACGCGCGACCTTGTCCGCGTCCACGTCCACGCACAGCACGTGGTTGCCCATCTCGGCGAGACAGGCGCCGGTGACCAGCCCCACGTAGCCGGTGCCGAAGATCGTGACCTTCATGCGTATGTTCCCTGCGCTGGCGGACCGCGCATTGTAGAAGCGAAGGCGGCGCGCGGCCACCGCGACGGAAAACGAAACGGGGCGCGGATTGCCCGCGCCCCGTCGCGTACCCGCGTGGGAATTACTTGCCCTGCGGCTGCGGCTGCGGCGCCGGCACGTTGGCCTTGAGCAGGGTGACGTCGAACAGCAGCGTCGAGTTCGGGCCGATCACCGGGCTCGCGGCCTTGTCGCCGTAAGCGAGGTTGGACGGGATCACGAACTTGAAGTGGCTGCCTTCCGGCATCAGCTGCATCGCTTCCTTGAAGCCCGGGAACACGCTGGCCAGCGGCAGCGCCGCCGGGCCGCCGTGGTCGGCGGACGCGTCGAACTTGGTGCCGTTGATCAGCGTGCCGGTGTAGTTGATCTGCACGGTATCGTTCGGGCCGGGCTTGGGGCCGGTGCCCATCGCAACCACTTCGTACTGCAGGCCGGACGGCGTGACCTTCACGCCGGCGCGCGCCTTGTTCTTCGCCAGGAAAGCGTCGCCTTCGGCCTTGTTCTTGGTCGCCTCGGCCTTCTCCTGGGCCTCGGCCTTGGTCTTCAGCTTGGCCACGAAGGCCTGGCGGATGGCTTGGGCATCCTGCTCGCTGAGCGCGGCCTTCTGCCCGGACAGCACCGTGCGCAGCGCATCTGCCACCACGGCCGGGTTCAACTCTTCGCGCACGATCGGCGGAATGTTGTTGGCCATATCCATACCGACCACGTAGCTGGCCTTGTCCTTTTCGGTGGTCGGCGCGGCCGCCAGTGCGGTGCCGACGATGCCCAGCGCCGCGAGCATAGCCACCGCGGACAGCGTGGGACGCAGAACGTGCTTCATCAGTGTGTACCTCTGTAATGGGAATTCCGGCGCAGCCGGCAGGCCGCCACGGTGGAACGGCGGGCGCAGCATTGTGCGGCGCCCCCCGCGCATTCGCAACGTGAGCGTTGGACGCCATTCATGTCCCGAGGTTCCCGGGGGAACGCCGGAATCCGCGTCGCAGGCACACTCGAAGGCGCCGCCCCGCATGCCCGCCCCTGCCCGCGCGAGGAAGTTGCCTCCCTTCACACGTGGCGGCGGGACGCGGCGCCCTGCCTGTCGTCGGCCCACCCGGAGCCGTCTCCGCAGGCGTTCGGCACGGGCGCACCGCTAAACTATGCGGATGCTTGCCTTCGATGCCCTCGCCCTGCGCCGCGGTCCGCGCGTGCTGTTCCGCGACGCCAGCCTTGCCGTCCATGCCGGCTGGCGCGTCGGCGTGACTGGCCGCAACGGCAGCGGCAAGACCAGCCTGTTCGGCCTCGTCGCCGGCGAGCTCGCGCCCGATCTCGGCGAATTCCGCCGCCCGCGCGACTGGACGCTGGCCTGGGTGCACCAGGAAACGCCCGCACTGCCCTGCGCCGCGCTGGGACACGTGCTCGACGGCGACACCGAGCTGCGCGCGCTGGAACGCGAGCTGGCCGACGCCGAAGCCGCGCACGACGCCGCGCGCCAGGCCGCGCTGCACGAACGCCTGCACGCGATCGGCGGTTATGCCGCGCGCGCGCGCGCCGCCCGGTTGCTGGCCGGCCTCGGCTTCGCGTCCGACGACCTGGGCCGCCCGGTGGCGGAGTTCTCCGGCGGCTGGCGCATGCGCCTCAACCTCGCCCAGGCGCTGATGACGCGTTCCGACCTGCTGCTGCTTGACGAGCCGACCAACCATCTCGACATCGACGCGGTGGTCTGGCTGGAGCAGTGGCTGCGGCGCTACCCGGGCACCCTGCTGCTGATCTCGCACGACCGCGAATTCCTCGACAGCGTCACCACCCACACCCTGCACATCGCCGACGAAAGGCTGGAGCTGTTCGCCGGCGGCTTCAGCGCGTTCCGCCGCGTGCGCGCCGAGCGGCTGGCGCAGCAGCAGGTGCTGGCCGCGCGCCAGGCCGAGCAGCGCGCGCGCATGCAGGTCTTCGTCGAACGCTTCCGCGCCAAGGCCAGCAAGGCGCGCCAGGCGCAGAGCCGCCTGAAGGCGCTGGAGCGCATGGCGGAGATCGCCGCGCCGCGCGACGAGGCGACGCTGTCGATCGCGTTCGCCGAACCGGCCGCGCTGCCGAATCCGCTGCTGCGGCTGGAGGACGCCGCCGCCGGCTACGGCGCGCGGCGCGTGCTCGACGGCGTATCGCTGAACGTCGCGCCCGGCGAGCGCATCGCGCTGCTCGGCGCCAACGGCAACGGCAAGTCGACGCTGGTGAAGCTGCTTGCGGGCGCGCTGGCGCCGCAGGCGGGCGCGCGCACCGAAGGCAAGGGCTTGGTGGTCGGCTACTTCGCGCAGCACCAGTTGGAGCAGCTCGATCCCGCGGCGACGCCGCTCGCGCACCTGCGCCGGCTGGATCCGAAACTTGGCGAGCAGGCCGGCCGCGACTTCCTCGGCAGTTTCGGCTTCTCCGGCGAGCGCGCGCTGGAGCCGGTCGCACCGCTGTCCGGCGGCGAGAAGGCGCGACTGTGCCTCGCCCTGATCGCCTATACGAAACCCAATCTGCTGCTGCTCGACGAGCCGACCAACCATCTCGATCTCGAAATGCGCGAGGCGCTGGCCGACGCACTGAACACCTACGACGGCGCGCTGGTACTGGTCGCGCACGACCGCGCGCTGATCCGCGCCACCTGCGACACCCTGCTGCACGTCGCGCGCGGCCGGGCCGTACCTTATGACGGCGACCTCGACGACTACGCCCGCCTGCTCGCCCGCGAAGCGCGCGAGGACGCGCAGCCGCCCGCCGCCGAGGCCGCCAGCCGGCGCGACGAGCGTCGCGACCGCGCCGAGCAGCGCGCCCGCCTCGCGCCACTGCGCAACGCCGCGCAGAAGCTGGAGCGCGAAATCGAAAGCCTCGCCGCCGAAAAGCGCACGGTCGATGCCGCGCTGGCGGATCCGGCGCTGTACGCCGCCGGCGACGGCGCCAGCCGTATCGCCGCGCTGGGCCGGCGCCAGCGCGAACTCGCCGCGGCGATCGCGGCGGCCGAGGACGCCTGGCTGGACGCGCAGGGCGCGCTCGAAGCCGCCGGCTGACGCGGCGCAGGCCGCCATCACGGCGGCCCTCCATCCATTCAACCATTTGCGGCACCTTCTTCCGGGCTTTTCCGCGCTTGCGGCTGTCGTTGACGCGGACGGGTGTGACTGAAGGCAGGGGCGCGCCGACGGAGGTTGACAGGTGTCGTTATGGTGTTATACTTAACTACAACACTACTCAACACGGCCACCCCTGGAGGCCTCCCATGAAGACCGCTGCGCTGACTTCCCTGACGGCATCCATCCTGGTGCTGGCCGCGGCGACGTTCGCGGCGCTGCACATGGCCCGCCTGCCCGCCCCCTCCGCGGCGCCCGCCGTCCCGGCCGCCCTCACCGCCCCCGCGGCGTCCCCGGCGCCGCTGCCGGCGGTCACGCTTCCCACCGTCACCGTGCGTCCTTCGCGCGCGGACTGGGAGGCGGCGGGCATCGCGGCCCCGACGCCGGGTGGCCTGGCCGCCAGCGGCGGCGCGGCCAGCCCGAGCCTGAGCATGCCCTACTATTCGTTTGGCGGCAGGCTCGCGCGCGCAAGCAAGGATTGAACACATGACCACGACGTGGAACGACAACGTCCCGATCTATCGCCAACTGCGCGACCGCGTGGTGGCGATGATCCTGGACGGTGCCCTGAACGAGGGCGACGCCCTGCCCTCGGTGCGCCAGGTCGCCGCGGATTTCCAGATCAATCCGCTGACGGTCTCGAAGGCGTATCAGGAGCTGGTCGACGAGCATCTGGTCGAAAAACGGAGGGGCTTGGGCATGTACGTGATGGAAGGTACGCGCGAGGCGCTGCTGAAATCCGAACGCGAGCGGTTCCTGCGCGAGGAATGGCCGGCGATCTACGCCCGCCTCAAGCGCATGGGCCTGGACATCGACGCCCTGATCGAGGCGGCGCGCAAACACGAAAGGAGCGGGTCATGAGCGCCGTGATCAAGGCCAGCGGCCTGAGCAAACGCTACGGCAAGACCGTGGCGCTGGACGGCGTGGACTTCGAGATCGAGGGCGGCCGCATCGTCGGCCTGATCGGCCCCAACGGCGCCGGCAAGACCACCGCGCTGAAGGCGATCCTCGGCCTCACCGATTTCCAGGGCGAGCTTTCCGTGCTCGGCCTCGATCCGCGCAGGCAGCGCCACGAGCTGATGCAGCAGGTGTGCTTCATCGCCGACGTGGCGGTGCTGCCGCGCTGGATGCGCGTCGCCCAGGTGATCGACTTCGTCGGCGCCGTGCACCCGCGCTTCGACCGCGCCAAGTGCGAGCGCTTCCTGGCGCGCACCAAGGTGCAGATGCGCCAGCGCGTGAAGGAACTCTCCAAGGGCATGATCGTGCAACTGCACCTGGCCCTGGTGATGGCGATCGACGCGCGCCTGCTGGTGCTGGACGAGCCGACCCTCGGCCTCGACATCCTGTATCGCAAGAGCTTCTACCAGAGCCTGCTGGAAGACTATTTCGACGAACAGAAGACCATCCTGGTCACCACCCACCAGGTCGAGGAGATCGAGCACATCCTCACCGACCTGATGTTCATCCGCGACGGCAAGATCGTGCTGGATGCCGACATGGATGCGGTCGGCGAGCGCTTCGTCGAGGTGATGGTCAACGCCGAACACGCCGACAGCGCGCGCGCGCTGAATCCGCTCGACGAGCGCCAGATCTTCGGCAAGAACATCTTCCTGTTCGACGGCGTCGAGCGCGCGCGACTGGAGACGCTCGGCGAAGTGCGGCGCCCGTCGGTCGCCGACCTGTTCGTCGCCACCATGAAAGGCACCTACGCATGAAGACCTTCACCTGGCTGCTCAAGCGCGAGTACTGGGAACACCGCGGCGGCTTCCTGTGGGCGCCGGTGTGGACCACGTGCGCGATCCTGATCCTCACGGTGATGGGCATCGTCACCACGGAAGTGTTCCGCATCCGCGGCAACGTGCAGATGTTCTTCAACCTCGGCCGCCTGCACAGCGAGATGGACGCCGGCGACATCGCCAGAGCCGGACTCACGCTGGACTACGGCCAGCTAGTGCTGACCTCCGTTCTCGCCGTGGTGCTGTTCTTCGTGCTGTTCTTCTATCTGCTCGGCGCGCTGTACGACGACCGCCGCGACCGCAGCGTGCTGTTCTGGAAATCGCTGCCGATCTCCGATACCGCCACGGTGCTGTCGAAGACGGTTACGGCCATGCTGATGGCGCCGCTGATCGCGCTGGCGGTGGCTACCGTGGGCTACCTAGCCCTGCTGACGCTGGTCACGCTGTGGAGCGCGCTGCACGGCGTCAACGCCCTGCCGGTGATCGCCGCTGCGCATCCGCTCGGCATGGCCTGGCGCCTGCTGCTGACCGTGCCGGTGGACGCGCTGTGGGCGCTGCCCTGCATCGGCTGGCTGCTGTTCTGGTCGTCCAGCGTGCGCAGCAAGCCGTTCCTATGGGCGGTGCTGGTGCCGGTGGTCGCGATCACGCTCAACGCCTGGTTCGGCGCCATGGGCCTGCCGCACATCGACAGCTCGACGATGACGAGCAACGTCGGCCGGCTGCTGCTCGGCATCGCACCCGGCGCGGCCTGGCAGGCACAGGGCTTCGGCCATCACGGCTTCCACGACGGCGACATCATGGAGCAACTGGCCCCGTCCAACGTGCTCGGCACGCTGGCCACGCCGGAAATGTGGATCGGCGTCGCGGTGGGTGCGGCACTGATCGGCGCGGCGATCTGGTTCCGCCGCTGGCGCGACGACAGCTGAGCGCCCACGCGGACGCGCAGCCCCGACCGAGGTTCAACCCCATGACGACATCCAGGATTTCCCTGCTTATGCTCGCCGGCGCACTGGCCGCGGCGCTCGCCGGCTGCGGCCACGCCAATCCGGACGACGCCGTGACGACGGACGACGCGTACATCGCGGTGCGCGGCGACCGCGCCGTGGTGCGCGCGCCGGGCGCGCCGGACGCGAGCATCGGCCCGGCCGGCGACCTGCGCATCGGCGATCGCGAGGTCGCGACCACACCGGCGCAGCGCGAACAGTTGGCGCGCTACCGCGCCGAGGCAGGGGCGCTGCGCGACGACGGCATCGCCACCGGCAAGGCGGGCCTGGCCGTCGCCGGCCACGCCATCGGCAGCGTGATCTCCGGTCTGGCCAGCGGCAACCCGGACCGCATCCACAAGGAAGTGGACACACGCGCACAGGTGGTCGAGGTCCAGGCGCGCAAGCTCTGCGCCGACCTGAAGCAACTGCGCGCGACCCAGGACGCCATCGCGACGCAATTGCCGGCATTCCGCCCCTACGCGCGCATCGACGCCGGCGACGCGGAGCGCTGCGACCGCTGATGCGGTCGACCGGCGCAGGGAAGGTTCTTCCCCGCGGCGGAAGCGGCTTCGGCCGCGATCTCGAAAGCGCGATGCGGGCTGAAGCCCTTCCGCCGCACGGGCGATTCGGGGCCGAAGCCTCCCCAGCTTCGGAGAAGAATCGAAAAAAAAAGCCGCCGGATCGCCCCGGCGGCTTTTCGCTTGCCCGATGCGTCGCGCCTATTCGACGCGCGAGCCGACCACCTGGTAGGCGTTGCCGCCGAGCTTCTTCAGCGCGGGCTGGCCCAGGTCGATCTGCCCTTCCAGCCAGTAGCGCAGGCGCAACGAGCCGTCGCGGCGGACCACCACCGCGGCGCCTTGCCCGGTATAGACCAGGTCGCCGTTGCGCAGGCCGGCCTTGCCGACGCTGTCGCCGATGCTGCGGCCGTCGTTGTACCGCTTCTCCAGCTCGGCGCGCACCGGCGAATTCGCCGCCGGGATCGCCGCCGCGAGGCGCTGGCTGCCGGCGCTGCTGCGGTGCTCCACCGGCGTGTTCGCGGTGATGCGGTCGGTCAGCTCGTAGCGATCGCCGCCGATCGGGCGGTACTGCACGCGTTCCATGTCGGCCGATCCGCCGAGCCAGAACAGGTCGTTGTGCAGCGCGCCGCGCCGCACCACCGCGCGCACCGGGCCGTTCACGAACACGGTGTCGCCAACCAGCAGCTCGGTTTCCTGCAGCTCGCCCTTGGCCGGCTTGCCCTCGTTGAGGTTCTGCTCGAAGCCGCGGCGGATGGCGGCGACATCGGCGCCCGGCGCGGGCAGCGCGGCCGCCACCGGCGCTGCCGGCGCGACCGACTTCGGTGCGGCAGCGGGTGCGGGCGCAGGTGCGGGAGGCAGCGTCGGCAACGGCGCGGCGGCGGCGGGCTGCGCGGCCGGCGCCGGCTCCGGCGCAGGCGTCTCGGCCACGGCAGGCGCGGGGGCCGGCGCGGCGATCGGACCCGGATCCTGGGTCACCGGAGCCGGCCTCGCCGCGGGCTTCGCCGCCGGCCTGGGCTCGCTGCGCGGCTCCGGCCGGCTTTCGGCGGCCGCCTTGGGCTCCTCGCGCGCGGCCGACTTGTCCTCGACGCGCACCAGCACGTTCTCGAAGAAGCTGTCGTTGAATCGGATCTCGGCCTTGCCGCCGGCGCGGATCTTCGCCGCAACCTGGCTCTGCCAGTACTTCGGCGCGTTGACCACGACCACTTTGTCCGACGCCGCCGCCTCGCGGCCCAGCGCGGCCAACCTGGCATCCGCCTTGCCGGCCAGCAGGTCCGGACCCTGCACGGCCACTTCCTGCGCGTAGGCGCCGGCGGCGACGAGCAGCGCCGCCCACAGTGCACGTTTGAGCATCACATCGACTCCAGCATCATGAAGGGAGGTAACGCGAGCAGGCGCATGATGCCCCGGTACGCCGCGGCGATACGTGTCGCTCGCCACGGCTCGCGGGACGCGAGGCGCCGGAGGGGATGGGATCAGCCGCCGCCGTGGATGCCACCCTTGGTCAAGGCGGCCGGGTCGAGCAGCTTCTGCAGCTCCCTGCGCGGCAGGCCGGTGGTTTCCAGCGCGACGTCGAGGATCGGGCGCTTTTCCTTGTAGGCGCGCTTGGCGGTCGCCGCGCCCTTCTCGTAGCCGATCACCGGATTCAGCGCGGTGACCAGGATCGGGTTCAGCGCCAGCGCCGCGTCGACGCGCTCGCGGTTGACGCGGAAGCCGTCGATGGCGCGATCGGCCAGCGCGCGCGCGGCGTTGGCGAGGATCTCGATCGACTGCAGCAGGTTGTAGGCGATCACCGGCAGCATCACGTTCAACTGGAAGTTGCCGCTCTGCCCGGCGACGGTCACGGTGGCGTCGTTGCCGATCACCTGCGCGCAGACCATCGTCACCGCTTCCGGGATCACCGGGTTGACCTTGCCCGGCATGATCGACGAACCCGGCTGCAGCGCCGGCAGCTCGATCTCGCCGATGCCGGCCAGAGGACCGGAGTTCATCCAGCGCAGGTCGTTGGCGATCTTCATCAGCGCACAGGCCAGCGTCTTCAACTGGCCGGAAAGTTCCACCGCGGCGTCCTGCGCGGCCATGCCTTCGAAATAGTTGTCGGCGGAGACGAAGCGCACGCCGGTCGAACGGCTCAGCGCTCGCGCCATGGCCGGGCCGAACTTCGGATCGGCGTTGATGCCGGTGCCGACCGCGGTGCCGCCCTGCGGCAGCCGGCGCGTGCGCTCGAGCGCGTCCTCGATGCGCGCGCGGCAGGAGCGGATCTGCGCGGCCCAGCCGGACAACTCCTGGCCGAAGGTCACCGGCATCGCGTCCATCAGGTGGGTGCGGCCGGTTTTCGGCACGCGGGCAAGCTCGCGGGCGCGCTTCTCGATGGCCTTCTGCAGGTGCTTCAGCGCCGGCAGCAATTGCTCGCTGGCGGTGAGCGTCGCGCTGACGTGGATCGCGGTCGGGATCACGTCGTTGGAGCTCTGCCCCATGTTGACGTGGTCGTTCGGGTGCACCTTGGTGCCGGCGCGCGCGGCGAGGTGGGCGATCACCTCGTTGGCGTTCATGTTGGTGCTGGTGCCCGAGCCGGTCTGGAAGACGTCGATCGGGAACTGCGCATCGAACTCGCCGGCGGCGACGTGCTCGGCCGCCTTGCGGATCGCCGCGGCGTGGGTCTTCTTCAGGTGGCCGAGCCCGACGTTGACCTCGGCGGCGGCGGCCTTGATCAGGCCGAGCGCGCGGATGAAGGCACGCGGCATGCGCAGGCCGGAAATGGGAAAGTTGTCCACCGCGCGCTGGGTCTGCGCGCCGTACAGGGCGTCAGCAGGGACCCTGAGTTCGCCCATGCTGTCGCGCTCGATGCGGTCCTGGCTCATGACGGCTCCCGTGTCCGTTGGCAAATGGGGAAAATGCAGCCCGACATTATAGCGGCACGATGTAAAATACGCCGCTCGCCCTTCGTCCAAGGCCCCGCCGATGCCGCACGCCGCCCTGACCGCCCTCTCGCCGCTCGACGGCCGCTACGCCGCCAAGGTCGAACCGCTGCGGCCGATCTTCAGCGAATACGGGCTGATGCACCGGCGCGTGCACGTCGAGATCCAGTGGCTGCTGGCGCTGGCCGAGCATCCCGCCGTCGTCGAACTGCCCGCCTTCGCGGCGCCCGCGCGCGCCGCGCTGGAAGCGATCGCCACGCGCTTCTCGGAGGAGGACGCCGCGCGCATCAAGACGATCGAGCGCGAGACCAACCACGACGTCAAGGCGGTCGAGTACTTCATCAAGGAGCGCATCGGCGCCGATCCCGCGCTGGCCAAGGCGAAGGAATTCGTGCACTTCGCCTGCACCAGCGAGGACATCAACAACCTCGCCTACGCGCTGATGCTGCACGACGCGCGCGAGCGCGTGCTGCTGCCTGCCTTCGACGCGGTGGTCGCGCGGCTGCGCGACCTGGCGCACGCGCACGCCGACCTGCCGATGCTGTCGCGCACGCACGGCCAGACCGCTTCGCCGACCACGCTCGGCAAGGAGCTGGCCAACGTCGTCGCGCGCCTGCAGCGCCAGCGCCGCCAGCTCGCCGCGGTCGAGATCCTCGGCAAGATCAACGGCGCGGTCGGCAACTACAACGCGCACGCGATCGCCTACCCCGACGTCGACTGGCGCGAGCTGTCGCGCGGCTTCGTCGAGGGCCTGGGCCTGGCGTGGAATCCGTACACCACGCAGATCGAACCGCACGACTGCATCGCCGAGTTCTGCGACGCGGTGCGCCGCGCCAACACCGTGCTGGTCGACCTGGCGCGCGACGTCTGGGGCTACATCTCGCTGGGCTACTTCCGGCAGGCGCTGAAGGCCGGCGAGGTCGGCTCCTCGACGATGCCGCACAAGGTCAACCCGATCGACTTCGAGAACGCCGAGGGCAACCTCGGCCTGGCCAACGCGCTGCTCGGCCACTTCGCCGAGAAGCTGCCGGTCAGCCGCTGGCAGCGCGACCTCACCGACTCGACCGTGCTGCGCGCACTCGGCACCGCGTTCGGCCACTCGCTGGTCGCGCTGGAGTCGCTGCAGAAGGGCCTCGGCAAGCTGCAGGTCGTCCCGGAGCGCCTCGCCGCCGACCTCGACGCCAGTTGGGAAGTGCTGGCCGAGGCCGTGCAGACGGTGATGCGCCGATACGGCCTGCCGAATCCCTACGAGCAGTTGAAGGCGCTGACCCGCGGCCACGGCATCACCCGCGAGGCGATGCGCGCCTTCGTCGATGGGCTCGCGCTGCCGCAGGACGCGAAGAGCCGCCTGCTGGCGCTGACGCCGGCCGGCTACACCGGCCTCGCCGCCGCGCTCGCGCACGACGTCTGACATGCGCGGCGCGCCGATCGAGGTCGCCGCGCGGCGCGGGCAGCCGCTCGGCATGCCGCCCGCGCGCTTCCTGCGCGACTACTGGCAGAAGCGTCCGCTGCTGATCCGCGGCGCCTTCCCCGGCTTCGCGCCGCCACTCGGCCCGGAAGACCTGGCCGGCCTCGCCTGCGAGGAGCTGGCGCTGGCGCGCATCGTGCTGCGCGACCGCCGCCGCGACCGCTGGAGCGTGCGCAACGGCCCGTTCGCCGAATCGGCATTCGCCGCGCTGCCGGAATCCGACTGGACCCTGCTGGTGCAGGACGTGGACAAGTGGGACGCCGACGTCGCCGCGCTGCGCGACGGCTTCCGCTTCCTGCCGACGTGGCGCATCGACGACGTGATGGTCAGCTACGCCGCCGACGGCGGCGGCGTCGGCGCGCACGTCGACCAGTACGACGTGTTCCTGCTGCAGGGCCTGGGCCGGCGCCGCTGGGCGATCAGCACCGACCCGCACGCGCCGCAGGACTGCCGCGACGACGTCGAGCTGAAGCAGCTGCGCACGTTCGCGCCGACCCACGCCTGGCTGCTCGAGCCGGGCGACATGCTGTACCTGCCGCCGGGCGTGCCGCACGACGGCGTCGCGATCGGGCCGTGCATGACGCTCTCGCTCGGCATGCGCGCGCCGTCGCGCACCGAGCTGCTGCTGGACGCCGCCGAGCATCTCGCCGAGCGCATGCCGGAAGCGCTGCGCTACGCCGACCCCGGCCTCGCGCCGGCGCGCGCCGCCGGCGAGATCGATGCCGCGGCGCTGGCGCGCGCGGCGGCGGCGCTGGGGCCCCTGGCGCAGGCGTTCGACCGCGCCGCGCTCGCCGACTGGTTCGGTCGCTTCATCACCCGCTATCGCGCCGCGCAGTACGCCGCCGCGCCGGCACGCGCCGTCGGCGCCGCGCAGTTCGAGCGCGCGCTCGGCGGCGGCGCGCGGCTGCTGCGCCATCCGTGGTCGCGCTACGCCTGGGCGCGCAGCGGCCGCGGCGCGACCCTGTTCGTCGCCGGCCGCGCCCTGCCCTGTCCGCCGGCGCTGGCGCGGCGCCTGTGCGCGCCCGATCCGCTCGCCGGCGATGCCGCCGAGCTGCGCAGCCGCGCCGCGCGCGCGGTCGCGCTGGACCTCGTCAACGCCGGCCACCTGGTCCTGCAGCGCCCGCGCCGGAAGGCCGCGCCATGAACCAGCCGCCGCGTCCCGAGCCGCGCCGGCTCGAATGCGCGACCCGCGAGCAGGCGCTGGCCGCGGTGCTCGACCTGCTGGCCGCCGCCCGCCACGGGCTGCGCATCTACACGCGCGAACTCGATCCCGGACTGCTCGATGCGGAAGCCTGCGTGGAGGCGCTGCGCCGGGTGGCGATCTCCGGCCGCGGCGCGGACATCCGCATCCTGGTGCACGACCCGCGCCCGGCGCAGCGCGACGGCCACCGCCTGCTGCCGCTGGCGCAGCGCCTGCCCAGCGTGTTCCAGTTGCGCAGCCCGATGGAGCCGGGCGATCGCGACTACGCCTCCGCGTTCCTGCTCAACGACGCCAGCGGCTACCTGTGCCGCACGCTGGCGGACCGCTGGGAGGGCGAAGGCTCGACCTGGGCGCCGGGGCGCCACGCGCAGTTTGCCGCCTACTTCGACCAGGTCTGGGAGCGCTCCGCGCCGTGCACCGAGCTGCGCGCGCTGGGACTCTGACCGCACCCCGGATGAACGCCGGCGCGACCTTGGTCGCTTGCTTGCCGCAGCGCAGCAACAAACCGTTATAATCCGCGGGCTTTCGACCCGCACATGGAGCAGCGGGCGGCTCGTCGGGCGCGCAGGCAGCGCGCCCTTTCGTCTTCTGCGGTGACAGCGTGAACCTACTGCGAGAGTTCTCCGAGTCTTCCCAGCTTGGCGGCGGCAACGCCGCTTACATCGAAGCCCTGTACGAAACCTGGCTGCGCACCCCGGAGGCGGTGCCGGCCGAGTGGCGTGCCTACTTCGACGCGTTCAAGGGCCGCCAGGCCGGCGACGTGCCGCACGCCGAGGCGATCGCGCGCATCGAAGCGGCGCAGCGCCTGAACCACCGCGCGGTCGCGCTGCCGGTCGGCGACGCGCACGCGCAAAAGCAGGCCGGCGTGCTGCGCCTGCTGACCGCGTTCCGCTCGCGCGGCCACCTCGCCGCCGACCTCGACCCGCTGGGGATGGCGCAGAAACTGCCCGCGCCCGATCTCGAGCTCGCCTTCCACGGCCTCGGCAACGCCGACCTCGACACCGAATTCGACACCGGCACCTACGCCGGCGGCGCGCGCATGAAGCTGCGCGAACTGATCGCGCGCCTGAAGGCGACCTACACCGCAACCATCGGCGCCGAGTTCATGCACATCCCCGACGCCGACCAGCGTCGCTGGATCTACACGCGGCTCGAACAGGCCAACGGCAACGCCGGCTTGGGCAAGGACGAGCAACTGCGCGTGCTGGAGCGCCTGACCGCGGCCGAAGGCCTGGAGCGCTACCTGCACACCAAGTACGTCGGCCAGAAGCGCTTCTCGCTGGAAGGCGGCGACAGCCTGATCCCGCTGGTCGACGACATGGTGCGCCGCGGCGGCCGCGACGGCGTCAAGGACGTGGTGATCGGCATGGCCCACCGCGGCCGCCTGAACGTGCTGGTCAACACGCTGGGCAAGCCGCCGCACAAGCTGTTCGACGAGTTCGAGGGCAAGTTCGACCACCCCGACGATCCCGCGCATACCGGCGACGTGAAGTACCACATGGGCTTCAGCGCCGACGTGCGCACGCCGGGCGGCACCGTGCACCTCGCGCTGGCGTTCAACCCCTCGCACCTGGAGATCGTCGACCCGGTGGTCGCCGGCTCGGTGCGCGCACGCCAGACCCGCCGCAAGGACGACGCGCGCAGCCAGGTGCTGCCGGTGCTGATCCACGGCGACGCCGCGTTCACCGGCCAGGGCGTGGTGATGGAGCTGTTCAACATGTCGCAGGCGCGCGGCTTCGCGGTCGGCGGCACCGTCCACGTGGTGATCAACAACCAGGTCGGCTTCACCACCTCGGATCCGCACGACGCGCGCTCTGCGCAGTACTGCACCGACGTCGCCAAGATGGTCAGCGCGCCGGTGTTCCACGTCAACGGCGACGATCCCGAAGCGGTGCTGCTGGTCGCACGGCTGGCCTACGACTTCCGCCAGGCGTTCAAGAAGGACGTCGTGATCGACGTGGTCTGCTACCGCCGCCACGGCCACAACGAGGCCGACGAGCCGGCGGCGACGCAGCCGCTGATGTACCAGATCATCCGCGCACGGCCCACCGCGCGCGAGCTGTACGCCAGGCGCCTCGCCGGCGCCGGCGTGATCGGCGCCGACGACGCGACCCGGATGGCCGAGGCCTACCGCGCCAAGCTGGAGGCCGGACAGCCGGTGGCCGAGCTGGACAAGGACGCGAAGGACGCCGTCGCGGTCGACTGGACCCCGTACCTGCACGGACGCCTCGACGAGGCGGTGGCGACCGGCATCGACCGCAAGCGCATGGCCGCCCTGCTCGACACCATCCTCGACATCGGCGCGGTCAAGCTGCATCCGCGCGTCGCCAAGATCTACGACGACCGCCGCAAGATGGCCGCCGGGGCGCTGCCCGCGGACTGGGGCTTCGCCGAGAACCTCGCCTACGCCGCGCTGATCGAGGACGGCTACGGCCTGCGCCTGGTCGGCCAGGACTCCGGCCGCGGCACCTTCTTCCACCGCCACGCCGTGCTGCACGACCAGGCCACCGGCAGGACCATGCTGCCGCTGGCCCGCGTGCGTGAAGACGTGTCCGTCGCGGTCATCGACTCGGTCCTGTCGGAAGAGGCGGTGATGGCGTTCGAGTACGGCTACGCCACCGCCGAGCCCGACACGCTGGCGATCTGGGAGGGCCAATTCGGCGACTTCGCCAACGGCGCGCAGGTGGTGATCGACCAGTTCATCAGCTCCGGCGAGGCCAAGTGGGGCCGCATGTGCGGCCTCGCCCTGTTCCTGCCGCACGGCTACGAAGGCCAGGGCCCCGAGCATTCCTCGGCGCGCCTGGAGCGCTACCTGCAGCTATGCGCGCTGAACAACATGCAGGTGTGCGTGCCGACCACGCCGGCGCAGGCCTTCCACATGATCCGCCGGCAGATGCTGCGCAAGATCCGCAAGCCGCTGGTGGTGATGACGCCGAAGTCGCTGCTGCGCCACAAGCAGGCAGTGTCGACGCTCGACGAACTGGCCGGCGGCACGTTCCAGTTGGTGATCGGCGACGCGCGCGGACTGAACGCGAAGAAGGTCAAGCGCGTCGTGCTGTGCTCGGGCAAGGTCTACTACGACCTGCTGGAGGACGCCGACAAGCGCGGCGTCAAGGACGTCGCGCTGGTGCGCGTCGAGCAGCAATATCCGTTCCCGCGCACCGAGGTCGCCGCCGAGCTGGCGAAGTATCCGGCCGCGAAGGAAGTGGTCTGGTGCCAGGAGGAGCCGATGAACCAGGGCGCCTGGTTCCAGATCCGCCACCACCTGCAGGCCTGCATCACCGACAAGCACAGCCTGTCCTACGCCGGACGCGCGCGCTCGCCGGCGCCCGCCTGCGGCCACTACAGCACCCATGTCGCGGAACAGGCGGCGCTGGTCGAACAGGCGCTGGTCGCACCGGTCGGCGCCGACCACGCTTCCGAATAACCTGCCCGACGCCCCGACGAACGCCGCCAAAGGACGCACCTCATGGCCATCGAACTCAAAGTACCGGTCCTGCCCGAATCCGTCTCCGACGCCACCATCGCCACCTGGCACAAGCAGGCCGGCCAGGCGGTGAAGCGCGACGAGAACCTCGTCGATCTGGAGACCGACAAGGTGGTGCTGGAAGTGCCGGCGCCGGTCGACGGCGTGCTGAAGAGCATCGTCAAGAACACCGGCGACACCGTGACCAGCCAGGAAGTGATCGCGGTGATCGAGGAAGGCGTCGCGGCCGCCGCGCCCGCCGCCGCGGCCAAGCCCGCCGCCGCCGAAGCGCCCGCGCCCGCCGCCAAGGCCGAAGCGCAGCCGGCGCCGAAGGGCGTCGAGGAACTGTCGCCGGCCGGCCGCCGCGTCGCCGTCGAGGCGCGGATCGAACCGTCCAAGGTCGCCGGCACCGGCCGCGACGGCCGCGTGACCAAGGAAGACCTGGTCAACTACGCCAAGGGCGGCGTCGCCCCGGCCACGCCCGCGGCGCCGGCGGCGAAGCCGACCCCGGGCGCGCGTCCCGAGGAGCGCGTGCCGATGACGCGCATCCGCGCGCGCATCGCCGAACGCCTGATGCAATCGAAGAACTCGATCGCGATGCTGACCTCGTTCAACGAGATCAACCTCGCCCAGGTCGCGAAGATGCGCAAGGCCTTCGGCGAGCAGTTCCAGAAGGAGCACGGCGTCAAGCTCGGCTACATGAGCTTCTTCGTCAAGGCCGCCTGCGAGGCGCTGAAGCGCCATCCGGTGGTCAACGCCTCGGTCGACGGCAACGACATCATCTACCACGGCTACCAGGACATCTCGATCGCGGTGGCGACCGAAAAGGGCCTGGTCACGCCGGTGCTGCGCGACGCGCAGGACATGAGCTTCGCCGACATCGAGAAGACGATCGGCAACTTCGCCGAGCGCGCGCGCAAGGGCGGCCTGACCCTGGACGAACTGCAGGGCGGCACCTTCACCATCACCAACGGCGGCACCTTCGGCTCGCTGCTGTCGACGCCGATCGTCAACCCGCCGCAGAGCGCGATCCTCGGCATGCACACGATCAAGGACCGCGCCATCGTCGAGAACGGCCAGGTGGTCGCCGCGCCGATGATGTACATCGCGATCTCCTACGACCACCGCATCATCGACGGCAAGGACGCGGTGCTGTTCCTGGTCGACATCAAGAACCAGCTCGAAAACCCGCACCGCATGCTGCTGGGGCTCTGACCGCGGAACGCGCGGAGGGCCACGGGCGATGCGCATCCCCGGCCCTCCGTCCGCTGCACGCGTCTGCCCTCTCCTGCCTCACGTCTCCCGAGGAAAATCATGAGCGACAAATTCGACGTCATCGTCATCGGCGGCGGCCCCGCCGGCTATCACGCGGCGATCCGCGCCGCGCAGCTCGGCCTCAAGACCGCGTGCGTGGACAACTACGCCGGCAAGGACGGCAAGCAGGCGCTGGGCGGCACCTGCCTCAACGTCGGCTGCATCCCGTCGAAGGCGATGCTGGATTCGTCGAAGCAGTTCCACAACCTGACGCACAACTTCGAGGTGCATGGCATCACGACCAAGGGCGCGGCCATCGACGTGAAGACGATGGTCGGCCGCAAGGACAAGATCGTGAAGCAGTTCACCGGCGGCGTTGGCACCCTGTTCAAGGCGAACAAGGTCGCCTCCTACTTCGGCAAGGGCAAGCTGCTCAAGGACAACCGCGTCGAGATCGCCGCGCCGGACGGCAAGACCGAGACCATCGAGGCGGCCAACGTGATCCTGGCCTCCGGCTCGGTGCCGATCGAGCTGCCGTTCGCCAAGTTCGACGGCAAGGCCATCGTCGACAACGCCGGCGCGCTGGACTTCGACGCCGTGCCGAAGCGCCTCGGCGTGATCGGCGCCGGCGTGATCGGCCTCGAGCTGGGCAGCGTGTGGAAGCGCCTGGGCGCCGAGGTCGTCGTGCTGGAAGCGCTGCCCGACTTCCTCGCCGCCGCCGACGCCGACATCGCCAAGATCGCCGCGCGCGAGTTCAAGAAGCAGGGCCTCGACATCAAGCTCGGCGCCAAGGTCAGCAAGGCCGAGGTGAAGAAGAACGAGGTGCATGTCACCTACGCCGACAAGGACGGCGAGCACACCATCGTGTTCGACAAGCTGCTGGTCGCCGTCGGCCGCCGCGCCTACAGCGAGGGCCTGCTCGGCGAAGGCACCGGCGTCAAGGTCGACGAGCGCGGCCGCGTGGTGGTCGACGAGCACTGCTGGACCGGCGTGCCCGGCGTGTGGGGCGTCGGCGACTGCGTGCGCGGGCCGATGCTGGCGCACAAGGGCTTCGAGGAAGGCATCGCCGTCGCCGAGACCATCGCCGGCAAGGCGGGCCACGTCAACGTGGACACCATCCCCTGGGTGATCTACACGGAGCCCGAGGTGGCCTGGGTCGGCAAGACCGAGGCGCAGTGCAAGGCCGAGAACATCCCGTACAAGACCGGCCACTTCCCGTTCGCGGCCGTCGGCCGCGCCGTGGCGATGAACGAGACCGCCGGCACGGTGAAGGTGATCGCGCACGCCGAAACCGACCGCATCCTCGGCGTGCACATGGTCGGCCCGAACGTCTCCGAGCTGATCGCCGAAGCGGTGGTGGCGATGGAGTTCAAGGGCTCCGCCGAGGACCTGGCACGCATCGTCCACGCGCATCCGACCCTGTCGGAAGCGGTGCACGAGGCGGCGATGGCCGTCGACAAGCGGGCGATCCACCGCTTCGGCTGAACATCCGCGAGGGCTCGCGCCATGGGCCAGGACACGCCGATCCGCAACGTCTCCGACACCGCGTTGTGGGTGGCGATCTACCGCGCCATGGAAAGCGAGCGCGCGGACGCGCTGTTCCGCGACCCGTACGCGCGCCGTCTCGGCGGCGCGCGCGGCGAGGCGATCGTGCGCGCGATGCCGCGCGGTGCGGCCACGGCCTGGCCGATGGTCGTGCGCACCGCGGTGATGGACGAGATCGTGCTGCGCTGCGTCCGCGCGGGCGCAGCCACCGTGCTCAACCTCGCCGCCGGGCTCGACGCGCGGCCGTACCGGCTCGAGCTGCCGCCGTCGCTGCGCTGGCTGCACGTCGACATGCCGGCGATGGTCGACTACTTCCGCGAGCACATGGCCGGCGAAACGCCGCGCTGCGCGCTGGAATTCGTCGCCGCCGACCTGCGCGACGCCGCCGCCCGGCACGCGCTGTTCGCGCGCGCCGCCGCGCACGGCCCGGTGCTGGCGATTACCGAAGGCCTGCTGGTCTACCTGGCCGCCGACGAGGTCGCCGACCTCGCCCGCGCGCTGCACGACACCGCGCGCGCACGCTGGTGGCTCACCGATCTCGCCTCGCCGATGCTGCTGAAGATGCTCGAGAAGCGCTGGGCGCCGAAGCTGCGCGAAGGCAACGCGCCGTTCCGGTTCGGCCCCGCCGAGGGCACCGCGTTCTTCGCGCCGCACGGCTGGCGCGAAGCCGAATTCCGCTCCACCTGGGACGAATCCCTGCGCCTGCGGCGCACCATGCGCGGCGCGTGGCTATGGCGGCTGCTGGCGAAACTGCAGTCGCGCAAGCGCCAGGAAGAAGGCCGCAGGATGTCGGGCATCGTGCTGCTGGAAACCGTCTGAGCCCGCACCGATCCCGGATCCCCATGAACGTGCCCGCGACCTTCCGCGCCTTCCGCATCCACAGCGACGCCGACGGCTATCGTGCCGGCATCGAGGCGCTGCGGCTCGACGACCTCAGCCCCGGCGAGGTCGTGGTCAAGGCGGCGTACTCGTCGATCAACTACAAGGACGCGCTGGCCGGCACCGGCAAGGGCAAGATCCTGCGCCGCTTCCCGCTGGTCGGCGGCATCGACGTCGCCGGCCACGTGGTCGCCTCGACCGACCCGGCCTTCAGGGAAGGCGACGCGGTGCTGTGCACCGGCTGCGGCCTGTCGGAGACGCGCGACGGCGGCTACGCCGAGTACGCACGGCTGGAATCCGCCTGGACGATCCCGCTGCCGTCGGGGCTGACGCTGCGCGAGGGCATGATCCTCGGCACCGCCGGCTTCACCGCCGGGCTCGCCCTGCTGCGCATGCAGGACAACCACCAGCGCCCGGAGCTGGGTCCGATCGCCGTCACCGGCGCGACCGGCGGCGTCGGCATGCTCGCCACCGCGATCTTCAGCCGCGCCGGCTACGAGGTGCACGCGATCAGCGGCAAACCCGACCGCGCCGACGCGCTGAAGGCGCTGGGCGCGAGCGCGGTGCTGGATCGCCGCACGCTGGATCTCGGCAAGCGCCCGCTGGAATCGGCGCGCTTCGGCGGCGCGCTGGACAACGTCGGCGGCGCGATGCTGGCCGGCCTGCTGCCGCTGGTGCAGCCCTACGGCAACGTCGCCGCCTGCGGCCTGGCCGGCAGCGCCGAGCTGCCGACCACGGTGATGCCGTTCATCATCCGCGGCGTCAGCCTGCTCGGCATCGCCTCGGCCGGCACCGCGCGCGACCAGCGCGAGCAGGTGTGGGCGCACCTCGCCTCGGACTGGAAGCCGGCACGGCTGGACGCGATCTGCACGCGCGAGGTCGCGCTCGAGGGAATGCCAGGCGTGTTCGACACCATGCTCGCCGGCGGCTCGTTCGGCCGCACGCTGGTCCGCCTGGCCGCGTCCGCCTGATCGAATCGACTTTGGTCGTTGCCGGAATGTGGCTGATTTCCCTGTTTTTCGGCCGCACGCCATGCGCGCGAGCATGGCGGTTGGAAGAGCCCGCCGCGACTCGTAGAATGCAACGGTCCTCCCCTGGGGTTTGCATATGGCGCGCATCCTGATCGTCGACGATTCGCCGTCCCAACTGCTCGGCATCAAGCGCCTGGTGGAAAAGCTCGGGCACCAGGCGGTGACCGCCGAGGACGGCGCCGCCGGCGTCGAGGCCGCCCGCCGCGAGAAGCCCGACCTGATCCTGATGGACGTGGTGATGCCGAACCTCAACGGTTTCCAGGCGACGCGCACCATCTCCAAGGATCCCGACACCGCGCACATCCCGATCGTGCTGGTGACGACCAAGGACCAGGAAACCGACAAGGTCTGGGGCATGCGCCAGGGCGCCAAGGCCTACGTGACCAAGCCGGTCGACGAGGCCGAGCTGGTCCGCACCCTCAAGGAACTGATCGGCGTCTGAGCGTCCGTACGCCGCGGCGCGCGATTCGCGTGCCTCCGCGCACCGGCGTCAGTGGTGCCGGCGCGGGTCGAACCCCGGAAAAGCCTCGCGGAACGCGGCATAGGCGCGTTCCGCGGCGTCGTCGTGCGCCGGCGGCGTGTGGATCGCCAGCGTCACCAATTGGTCGCCCGGCGGCTGGCCGGGCATGCCGCGGCCCTTGAGGCGCAGCTTGCGCCCGCTCTGCGAGCCCTTCGGGATGCGCATCTCCACGGCGCCGCCGAGGGTCGGCACCGAGACGCTCGCGCCCAACGCCGCTTCCCACGGCGTGATCGCCAGGGTCGACAGCACGTTGCGGCCATCCAGCGCGTAGTGCGCGTCTTCGCGCAGCGCGATCTCCAGCAGCAGGTCGCCGGCGCGCCCGCCGTGCTGGCCGGCGTTGCCCTGCCCGGCCAGGCGGATGGTCTGCCCGGACAGCACGCCGGCAGGGATCTTCACTTCCAGCACGCGCTCGCCGCCGCCGTCGTGCAGCGCCACGCGCGTGCGCCCGCCGGCGTAGGCGGTGGCGAGGTCGATCTCGATGCGCGCCTGCACGTCGCGGCCGCGCCGCGGCCCGCCCGCCCGTCCGCCCGCGGCGCGGCCGAACAGGCTCTCGAAGAAATCGCTGAAACCGGTCGCGCCGCCGGCATCGCCGAAATCGAAGCCGTGGTCGTCGCCCCAATGCGGCGGCGGCCGGAACTCCTCGCCCGGCCGGTAGCCGCGCGTGCGCAGCTGGTCGTAGGCCTGGCGCTTCTGCGCGTCGCGCAGCACCTCGTAGGCCTCGTTGACCGCCTTGAACTTGTCCTCGGCGCCGGCCTCCTTGCTCACGTCGGGATGGTACTTGCGCGCGAGCTTGCGGTAGGCCGCCTTGATTTCCGCCTCCGTCGCCTGCGGCGCGACGCCGAGGATCTGGTAGTAGTCCTTGAACTCCATGCGTCCCCTTTCCCGGCGCCGGACACGTGCGAAAAAGCCCGCGGCGGTCGATGCCGCCGCGGGCACGGATCGCGGGCCGCGACGATCAGCTGCCCGCGTCGATGGTAATGCGTCGCGGCGTGGTTTCGGGCTTCTTCGGGATCGAGATTTCCAGCACGCCGTGCCTGCCGGCGGCGGTGATGCCGTCGGCGTTGGCGCTGTCCGGCAGCGCAAAGCGCCGGTAGAACACGCCGTGCGAGCGCTCGACGCGCGTGAACCTGCCGTTCTCCTGCTTCGCCTCGCCCTTGCGCTCGCCCTTGATCGACAGGATGCCCTTGTCCATGTGCACCTCGATGTCCTTCGGGTCGACGCCGGGAATGTCGGCGAAGATCACGAAGCGCTTGTCCTCTTCCTTGATGTCCACGCGGGGCGCCCACTGGCTGGTGACCACGTCGGACTGGTCGCCCGCTTCCTCGTTGAAGAAGCGGTCGAAGATCTGCTTCATCTCGGTCTGGAAACCGCTCGCCGGCTGCCAGTGACCATAGCGGCTAACGTTCATGATGGTGGCTCCTCGGATCGGATTTCGGCCGTGGCCTGTGCCCGCTGAAATAGGGTCCGGCGGCGGCCTTTCAAGCCTGCGTCGCAATCGTGGAAAGGCTAGGATGGCCGTCCGAATCCGCAGGAGACCCCCATGAGCATCAAGGTCGGCGAGCGCATCCCCAGGGCCACCCTCAACACGCTCGAGGACGGCGTGCAGTCGGTGACCACGGACGAGCTGTTCAAGGGCAGGAAGGTGGTGCTGTTCTCGGTGCCCGGCGCGTTTACCCCGACCTGCTCGGCCAAGCATCTGCCGGGCTACGTCGAGCGCTACGAGGACTTCCGCAAGCGCGGCATCGAGGTCGCCTGCGTGGCGGTCAACGACGCCTTCGTGATGGCCGCCTGGGGCAAGGCGCAGGGCGTGCCGGAAGGGCTGCACATGCTCGCCGACGGCAACGGCGCGTTCGCCAAGTCGCTCGGCCTCGAACTCGACGCCACCGGTTTCGGCATGGGCCTGCGTTCGCAACGCTTCGCGCTGTACGCCGAGGACGGCGTGGTGAAGGTGCTGCAGGTGGAGGCGCCGGGGGAATTCAGGGTGTCCAGCGCCGAGGCGATGCTGGCCGCCATCGGCTGAGCGCACCGCCCCCGCATGCGAGAAGCCCCGGCCAGGCCGGGGCTTCTCGCGGGCGCCTGGCCGATCAGGCCGGCGGCGGCGCGTCCGCGGCCGGCGGGGTCGCGTCGCCTTCGGCCTCGGCGTCGTCCTCCTCGCCCTCGATCAGCTCGACACGCACCGCGCCGACCAGGTGCTCCTCGGCGGGCAGGCGGATCAGGGTCACGCCCTGGGTATTGCGGCCGAGCTGCGAGACCTCGTGGACGCGCGTGCGCACCAGCGTGCCGAGGTTGGAGATCAGCATCAGCTCGTGCGTGCCGTTCGCCTGCACCGCGGCGACCAGCGCGCCGTTGCGCTCCGAGCACTGGATCGCGATCACGCCCTGGGTGCCGCGGCCCTTGCGCGGGTACTCGGCGAGCGGCGTGCGCTTGCCGTAGCCGTGCGCGGTGGCGGTGAGGATGTCGCCTTCGCCGTCGACCACGACCAGGCTGACCACGTGCTCGCCCTCGGCCAGCCGCATGCCGCGCACGCCGGTCGCGGTGCGGCCCATCGAGCGCACCTCGTCCTCCGCGAAACGCACGGCCTTGCCGTTGGAGGCGAACAGCATGACGTCGCGATGACCGTCGGTGAGCTGCACGTCGACCAGCGCGTCGCCCTCGTCCAGGTTGATCGCGATCTTGCCGCGCTGCAGGCGATACGCGTACTCGGTCAGCGGCGTCTTCTTCACCGTGCCGCCGCGGGTGGCGAACAGCACGTAGTGCTGGTCGTCGAACTCGCGCACCGGCTGCACGGCCTGCACCCTCTCGCCTTCTTCCAGCGGCAGCAGGTTGACGATCGGCTTGCCGCGCGCGCCGGGACCGGCCTCGGGAATCTGGTAGACCTTGAGCCAGAACACGCGGCCGGCACTGGTGAAGGTCAGCAGCGTGTCGTGCGTGTTGACCACCCAGAGCTGCTCGATGAAATCCTCTTCCTTCATCGACGTCGCCGAGCGGCCCTTGCCGCCGCGGCGCTGCGCACGGTAGGTACTGACCGGCTGGCGCTTGCAGTAGCCGGCGTGCGACAGCGTAACCACCATGTCCTCGGGCGCGATCAGGTCGAGCACGTCGAGGTCTTCCTGCGAGTGCTGGATCACGGTGCGGCGCTCGTCGCCGTATTCCGCGCGGATTTCCACCAGCTCCTCGCGGATCACCGCCAGCAGGCGCTCCGGGCTCTCGAGGATCTCGATCAGGCCGCGGATGGTTTCGAGCAACTGCCGGTATTCGTCGGTCAGCTTCTCCTGCTCCAGCCCGGTCAGGCGATGCAGGCGCATCTCGAGGATTTCCCTGGCCTGCTGCTCGGAGAGCTGATAGCCCTGCGCCTTCAGGCCGACCGCCGGGTCGAGGGCCTCGGGGCGCGAAGCATCGGCGCCGGCGGCGGACAGCAGCGTGCGCACCAGGCCGGGCTCCCACACGCGCGCCAGCATGCGCTCGCGCGCGACCTGCGGCGACTCGGAGGTCCTGATCAGCTCGATCATCGCGTCGATGTTGGCGAGCGCGACGGTGAGGCCCTCCAGGATGTGCGCGCGGGCGCGCGCCTTGCGCAGGTCGAAGATGGTCCTGCGCGTCACCACCTCGCGACGATGGCGGATGAACGCCTCGATGAATTCCTTCAGCGTGAGCAGCTTCGGCTGGCCGTCGACCAGCGCGACCATGTTCATGCCGAACACGCTCTGCAGCTGGGTCTGCTGGTAGAGGTTGTTCA
This sequence comes from Mizugakiibacter sp., assembly GCF_039680435.1. NCBI lineage: Bacteria > Pseudomonadati > Pseudomonadota > Gammaproteobacteria > Lysobacterales > Rhodanobacteraceae > Mizugakiibacter > Mizugakiibacter sp. Next base: position 67,850 of record NZ_JBDKSX010000023.1, read on the forward strand.
GCACGACGTCGGCCATCGCGTCGCGGCGGATCTCGATCACCACGCGCATGCCGTCCTTGTCGGACTCGTCGCGCAGCTCGGAGATGCCCTCGATCTTCTTGTCCTTGACCAGCTCGGCGATCTTCTCGATCAGCCGCGCCTTGTTCACCTGATACGGCAGCTCGGTGACGACGATCGTCTCGTGGCCGTTGCCGTCGGTCTCGATCTCGGCCTTGGCGCGCACCAGGATGCGGCCGCGGCCGGTGCGGTAGGCCTCGACGATGCCGGCGGCGCCGTTGATGATGCCGGCGGTCGGGAAATCCGGTCCCGGGATGTACCGCATCAGCGCGTCGATGCCGAGCGTCGGCTCGTCGATCAGCGCGACCGTCGCGTCGACCACCTCGCGCAGGTTGTGCGGCGGGATGTTGGTGGCCATGCCCACCGCGATGCCGGCGGAGCCGTTGACCAGCAGGTTCGGCACGCGCGTCGGCAGGACCAGCGGCTCCTGCTCGCTCTCGTCGTAGTTGGGCCCGAAGTCGACCGTTTCCTTGTCGATGTCGGCGAGCAGCTCGTGGGTGAGCTTCGCCATGCGCACTTCGGTGTAGCGCATCGCCGCCGCATTGTCGCCGTCGACCGAGCCGAAGTTGCCCTGGCCGTCGACCAGCATGTAGCGCAGCGAGAACGGCTGCGCCATGCGCACGATCGCGTCGTACACCGACGCATCGCCATGCGGATGGTATTTACCGATCACGTCACCGACCACGCGGGCCGATTTCTTGTACGGCTTGTTCCAGACGTTGCCCAGTTCGTTCATCGCGTACAGCACGCGGCGATGGACCGGCTTGAGGCCGTCGCGCACATCGGGAAGCGCGCGCCCAACGATCACGCTCATCGCGTAATCGAGGTAGTTCTGCCGCATTTCGTCTTCGATATTGACGCGAATGACTTCTTTGGCGAGTTCTGCCATCGAGCATCTTCCCTGGAACGGAGGACGTGGCGCCGGGGCCGCGCATGCGGGCGCCGGGCGGGGTGCAGGAACAACCCGCAAATGATACCACAAACGGACCCCGGAAAGGGGCGAAAAAGCCTTGTGGAATCGCGATTTACAGCCGCGATTTCAGGCCGTTCGCAGGGGCGCCGTAAACCCAGCGGTGGGCGCTGAGGAAGTTCGCGATCGCGCCCAGCGCGGAGCCCGCCGCGACCCCCAGCACGGGCCAGGCGCGCACGGTCGGGAAGTGGAAGACGAGCGCGGCGTAGGTCGCGTAGTTGAGCGCGAAGCCGGCGCTCATCGCCAGCATCCAGCGCGCCCATTCGCCCAGCAGCGCGAAGCTGCCGCGGCCGGCGAAGGTCACGCTGCGGTTGTACAGCCAGGTCGCGTTGGCCGCGCACACGAACGAGAGCAGGCGCGCGAGGTAGGGATTGGCGTCGAGGAAGCTCACCAGCAGCTGCACGCCGCCGGCATCGACCGCGAAGCCGATGCAGCCTGCGAGAAAGAAATGCAGGATCTGCCGGCGCATGCGCTCAGCCGAACCGCGCCCGCATCGAGGCCGCATCCGGCCGCTCGATCACGCCACGCTCGGTGACCAGCGCGTCGATCAGCCCCGCCGGCGTCACGTCGAACACCGGATTCCACGCTTCGGCACCCTCCACCACCGTTCGCCGGCCGGCGGTCGCCAGCAGTTCGGCCGGATCGCGCAGTTCGATCTCGATGGCGCCGCCGTGCGGCGTCGCCATGTCCACCGTCGAGGACGGCGCCACCACCATGAACTTGACGCCGTGGTGGCGCGCGGCGATCGCAAGCTGGTAGGTGCCGATCTTGTTGGCGGTATCGCCGTTGGCGGCGATGCGGTCGGCGCCGACGATCACCCACTGCACCGCGCCGGTCTTCATCAAGTGCGCCGCTGCGGCGTCCGCGATCAGGCGCGCCGGGATGCCGTCGCGCACCAGCTCCCACATGGTCAGGCGCGCGCCCTGCTGCCACGGCCGCGTCTCGCCCGCGTACACCTGCGCGATGCGGCCCGCGGCAACGCCCGCGCGGATCACGCCCAGCGCGGTGCCGAAGCCGGCGGTGGCCAGCGAGCCGGTGTTGCAGTGGGTCAGCACGCCGCTGCCCGGCGCGATCAGCGCGGCGCCGAGCGCGCCCATGCGCCGGTTGGCCGCGAGATCCTCGTCCTGGATCGCCTGCGCCTCCGCGGCCAGCGCCGCGGCGTCCGCGCCGGCGGCGATACGCGCCTTCATGCGATCCAGCGCCCACATCAGGTTGACCGCGGTAGGCCGCGCCGCGCGCAGCGTCGCCAGCGCCGCAGCGAGGTCGGCGCCGCGCCGCGCGGCCAGCACCACGCCCCAGGCCGCGGCGATGCCGATCGCCGGCGCCCCGCGCACTGCGAGATCGCGGATCGCCTGCGCCACCGCATCGGCATCGGCGCAGTCGAGCCACGCCTCCTCGAACGGCAGCCTGCGCTGGTCGAGCAGGCGCAGGTGGTCGTCGCGCCATTGCACGGCGCGGATGCGGTCGTAGCGTGCGTAGTCGATACCCCTCAACGGATCCCGTTTCGCTGCGGAGGCTGCCGGCGCGCCGCAACGCGGCGCGATCCTGACAGGAAGATCTTGCCGCGGCCTGACGTCGTGCTCAGGCGGAGCGCTCGCGCAGCCAGCCGTGGATCGCCGGCGGCACCTCGCGCTGCGCGCGTCCGGACACGTAGATGCCGATATGGCCGCCCTTGAAGCTCAGTTCGGTGTAGTCGCGCGTGCCGACATGCTCGCGCAACGGCCGCGACGCCGAGGGCGGCACCAAGTGGTCCTGCTCGGCGAAGATGTTCAGCACCGGCATGGCGACGTTCTGCAGGCTCACTTCGCGGCCGCCGATCCTGAGCCCGCCGCGCACCAGCCGGTTGGCCTGGTAGAACTCCTTGACGAACTGGCGGAACGCCTCGCCGGCCTGGTCGGGAGAGTCGAAGATCCATTTCTCCATGCGCAGGAAGTTCTCCACCTCGGCCGGATCATCGAGGATGTCGACCAGGCCGACGTACTTCTGCTGGTTCAGGCGCAGCGGCTTCAGCGTCAGGTAGCACCAGTTCATCAGGTCGGCCGGCACATTGCCGAGCGTGTCGACGAACAGGTCGACGTCCATCGACCGCGTCCAGCGCGCCAGCATGTTGTCCGGCGTGTGGAAGTCTACCGGCGTGACCATGGTGATCAGGTTGCGGATCTTGCGCGGGTTGAGCGCGCTGTAGCACAGCGAGAACGCGCCGCCCTGGCAGATGCCAAGCAGGTTGATCGCGTCCACGTCGTGGCGCTTGCGCAGCACGTCCACGCAGCGGCCGAGATAGCCTTCGATGTAGTCGTCCAGGGTCAGCCAGCGGTCGGCGCCGTCGGGATAGCCCCAGTCGATGAGATAGACGTCCTCGCCCTGCGCCAGCAGGTTGCGCACCAGCGAGCGGTCGGCCTGCAGGTCGACCATGTACGGCGTGTTGACCAGCGCGTAGCAGATCAGCAAGGGCGTCTTCGCGGTCGGCGCGCGCTCGCCGCGGAAGCGGTACAGGACCAGCTTGTCCTCGCGATGGACCGCCTCCTTGGGCGTGGCGCCGAAGTCGACTTCGGGCAGCTCGCGCAGGGTCTTCAGCCCCGCCGCCAGCTTGCGCTGGAAGGCGGAGATTTCCTCCAGTGCCTTGTGCGGGTCGATGCGCAGCGGCGCATACATGGCAGTCTCCTTCACGGCTTGCGCGACGGCGCGGCCTTCGCCGCGCGTGCCTTGCGTGCGGCAGCCGGCTTGCGCGACGGCGCGGCCTGCGCCGCGTGCGTCTTGCGTGCGGCAGCCGGCTTGCGCGCGGCGGGTGCCCCGCCGAGCAGCGCGCGCAGCTCGGCGACCTCCGCACGCAGCGTCGCCACCTCGGCGGCAAGCGCGTCGCCGGAACGCGCGCGCAGTTCGCGGCGCACCTCCTGCAGGCGCTGGCCGATCGCGTTCACCTCGCTGCGCGTCGGCATGCCGAACTGGCGCGCGAGACCTTCGACCTGGTCCTGCAGCAGGGCGCGCACGCGCATCTGCGCATCGACCAGCGCGCCATAGACCTCGCCGAACTCGGGCGACAGCGCGACCTCGGCATAGGCCTCCTCGGCGGCATCCACCCACAGGTCGTAGAGCGCGCGCAGCGAGTCGACCTGCCGCCCAGGCTCGGCGCGCTCGGCCAGCCTCGCTTCGAGGCGCTCGATGCCGATGCGGTTGACGCGTGCGATCAGCGCCTGATAGCGGCAGAGCTGCGTCTGGCAGTCCAGCCAGGCCTGCGCGAGTTTCTGCTGGCGCTCCTGATGTTCGCGCGCGTAGCCGAAAGCGGGCATGCCCAGCCAGGACGAGAGTTGCTGTCGCCACGGCGCCGCGGCGTCCTGCAACTGTCGCAGCATCGTCTCGAAGCCCTGCGCGCCCGCGCCGTCGAGGCCGGCGAAGGCCTGCGCGAACGGCGTCGCGCCGCCGGTATCGAGCGCGCTCGTCAACCAGGCGCGCCAGTCGCCGTCCACCGCGCTGCTGGCGGCGGCGACGGTTTCCAGCCAGGCGAAATAGCCCTTCAGGCTGGACAGGATCTGCTCGATCGTCGCGCTTCCGTGGCCGCCGTCGCTGCCCGCCGACTGGCGCAGGTATTCGCTCCAGGCGTCCCAGGACTGTCGCGCCAGCCCCTCGTAGTCCTTGAAGAAATCGCCGCCGGGCCCGGTCATGTCCGCCTCCACGCACTGCGCGGCATGCTAGCGCGCGCCATGTTGCGCCACAACAAACGACGACGCCCGGCAGCTTGCGCCGCCGGGCGTCGTGCACTACCTGCGCTGGCTGCCGCGGCTTACGCCTTGGCGTCTTCCAGCACGGCCTTCATCGACAGGCGGATGCGGCCCTGCTTGTCCACTTCCAGCACCTTGACCTTGACGATGTCGCCTTCCTTGAGCTTGTCGGACACCTTCTCGACGCGCTCGTTGGAGATCTGCGACACGTGCACCAGGCCGTCCTTGCCGGGCAGGATGGTGACGAACGCGCCGAAGTCCATCAGCTTGGCGACCTTGCCCTCGTAGATGCGGCCCGGCTCGACGTCGGAGACGATCTGCTCGATGCGGGCCTTCGCGGCGTCGGCGGCCTCGCGGTTGACCGAGGCGATGATGATCGTGCCGTCGTCGTTGATGTCGATCGTGGTGCCGGTCTCCTCGGTGATCGCGCGGATCACCGAACCGCCCTTGCCGATCACTTCGCGGATCTTGTCCGGGTGGATGCGCATGGTCAGCAGGCGCGGCGCGAACTCGCTCATCTCCGGGCGCGCGCTGCTGATCACCTTGCCCATCTCGCCGAGGATGTGCAGGCGACCGCGCTTGGCCTGCTCCAGCGCCGTGCGCATGATCTCCTCGGTGATGCCGTCGATCTTGATGTCCATCTGCAGCGCGGACACGCCGTCGGCGGTGCCGGCCACCTTGAAGTCCATGTCGCCGAGGTGGTCCTCGTCGCCGAGGATGTCGGAGAGCACGACGAAGTCGCCGCCTTCCTTGACCAGGCCCATGGCGATGCCGGCCACCGGCGCCCGCAGCGGCACGCCGGCGTCCATCATCGCCAGCGAGGAACCGCACACCGAAGCCATCGACGAGGAGCCGTTCGACTCGGTGATCTCGGAGACCACGCGCAGCACGTACGGGAACGATTCCATCGTCGGCTTGACCGCCTGCACGCCGCGCTTGGCGAGGCGGCCGTGGCCGATCTCGCGGCGCTTCGGGCCGGCCATGCGGCCGGTCTCGCCCACCGAGAACGGCGGGAAGTTGTAGTGGAACAGGAAGGTGTCCTTCGACTCGCCCTCGGGCGCGTCGATGATCTGCGCGTCCTTGGTGGTGCCGAGCGTGACGGTGACCAGCGCCTGCGTCTCGCCGCGGGTGAACAGCGCCGAGCCGTGGGTGCGCGGCAGCACGCCGACGCGCACGCTGATCGGGCGGATGTCGTCGAGCTTGCGGCCGTCGATGCGCACCTTGGTCTTCAGCACGCCGTCGCGCATGGTGCGGTATTCGATCTCGCCGAACGCGGCGCCGATTTCGGCGTCGCTCCAACCCTGCTCCGCGGCCTGCGCGGCGATCGCCGCCTTGGCCTCGCTCTTCAGCGCGGCGATCGCGTCGCGGCGCTCGAGCTTGTCGCGGATCTGGAAGGCGTCGGCGAGGCGGTTGCCCAGCACGCCGCCGAGCGCGGCGAACAGCGCATCGTTGCGCGCCGGCGCTTCCCACTTGAACGTCTTGCGGCCGGCTTCGGCGACGAACGCGTTGATCGCGGCGATCGCCTTCTGCATCTCCGTGTGGCCGAACACCACCGCACCCAGCATCACGTCCTCGCTGAGCAGCTTCGCCTCGGACTCGACCATCAGCACCGCGTTGGCCGTGCCGGCGACGACCAGATCCAGATCGGAGGTCTTCAGCTCGGTCGCAGTCGGGTTGAGCAGGTACTTGCCGTTGGCGTAACCGACGCGGGCGGCGCCGATCGGGCCCTTGAAGGGGATGCCGGCCAGCGTCAGCGCCGCGGAGGCGCCGAGCAGCGCCGGAATGTCACCGTCCACCTCGGGGTTCATCGAGAGCACGGTGGCAATCACCTGCACCTCGTTCTTGAACTCCTCGGGGAACAGCGGGCGGATCGGGCGGTCGATCAGGCGCGAGGTCAGCGTCTCCTTCTCGGTGGGACGGCCTTCGCGCTTGAAGAAGCCGCCGGGGATGCGGCCGGCGGAATAGAACTTTTCCTGGTAGTCGACGGTGAGCGGGAAGAAGTCCTGCCCCTCGCGCGCCTTCGTCGCGGCCACCGCGGTGACCAGCACCACGGTGCCGTTCATCTCGACCTTGACGGCGCCGGACGCCTGGCGGGCGATTTCGCCCGTCTCCAGCGTGACCTGGTGACTACCGTACTGGAATGACTTGGATACTTTCGCCACGTTGCGTTCTCCCCGACCCGTCAGCGGCGCAGGCCGAGGCGTTCGATCAGCGCCTGGTAGCGGCCGCCGTCGTTCTTCTTGAGGTAGTCCAGCAGCCGGCGGCGCTGGTTGACCAACTTGAGCAGGCCGCGGCGCGAGTGGTGGTCCTGCGCGTGCGTCTTGAAGTGCTGCGTCAGGTGCTCGATGCGGGCGGAAAGCAGCGCGACCTGCACCTCCGGCGAGCCGGTGTCGTTCGGCTTGCGGCCGAAGTCCGTGATGATCTTGCTGGTCTGTTCGACAGAAAGCGACATGTTTTCGAATCCTCGAAAGCGAATGCGAGACTTGCGAAGCGGCACCGGCCACGATGGCGCTTCGCAAGCCCCGCCGGGTTGGGTCGGGTCGTTCGGTAAGCGCGCTATTTTAGCGGCCAAGACAGCGCCGCAACAAGGGTTTTCAGGCGACCGGCGGCAGGTTCAGGCCGCGCACGACGCGCAGCGTGCCGGCCGCGTCGACCTCGCCCAGCGCCAACAGGCGACCGTCCGGGGCGTGCGCGCGGCAGCGCCCCGGCGCAGCCTCGACCGCGACGGGCCGCCCGTGGCCGAGCGCACGCGCGCCGTCCACGTCCAGCCGCACCGCCGGCAGCGCCGCCAGGCCGGCATCCACCGGCAGCAGCAGCGCGTCCAGCGCCGCCTCCCCGTCCTGCGCCTGGCGGGCGCGCAACTCGTCCAGGGTGAACATGGCCGGCGCGCGGAACGGCTCCACCCACAGCCGGCGCAGCGCGGTCAGGTGGGCGCCGCAACCCAGACGCTCGCCGAGATCGCGCACCAGGCTGCGCACGTAGGTGCCGGAACCGCACTCGACGTACAGGCGCAGGCGCGGCCCGTCCCGGCCGACGCACTCGAAGCGGTCCACCTCGACCTCGCGCGGGGGCGCCTGCACGTCCTCGCCGCGGCGCGCCCGGCGATACAGCGGCTCGCCGCCCTGCTTGATCGCCGAATGCACGGGCGGGACCTGCGTGATGCGGCCGCGCAGCGTCGCCAGCGCGCTTCGCAGCGCCGCATCATCGAACGGGGGTACCGCGCGTCGCTCGAGCACCTCGCCCTCGCTGTCCGCGGTGGACGTGACGACACCCAGCAGGCATTCGGCCGCGTAGGCCTTGCGCGAGCCGAGCAGCAGTCCGGCGATCTTGGTCGCCTCGCCGAAGCACAGCGGCAGCAACCCGGTGGCCAGCGGATCGAGGCTGCCGGTATGCCCGGCCTTGTCCGCGCGATACAGCCGCCGCGCCGCCTGCAGCGCCTGGTTCGAGCTCATCCCCGCCGGCTTGTCGAGCAGCAGGATGCCGTGCACCTGGCGGGTGGGGGGACGGGGCATTTCGGGACTCGGGACTCGGGGAAAAGCGAAACAACGAAAGCATCATCCCGACGCAAGCCGGCCTGGCGATGGGGGCGCCAATGCAATCGCCGGATTCCGGCCTGCGCCGGAACAGCGGCGGCGGACCGGAGGACATCGCGCGGCTACAGCCGCCCCTTGTCCTTTTCCTGGCGCAGCAGCGATTCGATGCGCTCGCCCTTGTCGACGGAATCGTCGTACTTGAAGCGCAGCTCGGGCACGCGGCGGATGCGCATCGTGCGCGACAACTGCTGGCGGAACTCCTTCGCCATGCCGTTCAGCGCCTTGACCGTGTCGCGGGACGCGTCGGGCAGCAGCGTGGTGACCCACACCGTGGCGGAATCCAGGTCGCGCGTCACCTCGACGTCGGACACGCTGACCGACGGCAGCGCGTGGTCGCGCACCGCGGCATGCACCATGCTGCCGAGCAGGCGACGCAGCTCGGCGGCGATGCGGTCGGTGCGTTTGAATTCGGAAGATGGCATGGCGGGTTCCGCCCAACAATCACAGTGTCCTGGCCACCTCGATGCGCTCGAAGCACTCGATCTGGTCGCCCGGCTTGACGTCGTTGTACTGCTTGACGGCGATGCCGCACTCCATGCCGTTGCGCACTTCCTCGACCGCATCCTTGAAGCGACGCAGCGACTCCAGTTCGCCCTGGAAGATCACCGTGTTGTCGCGCAGCACGCGGATCGGCTTGTGGCGCTTGACCACGCCCTCGACCACCATGCAGCCGGCGACCGCGCCGAACTTGGAGCTGCGGAACACGTCGCGCACCTGGGCCACGCCGATGATTTCCTCGCGCACCTCGGTGCCGAGCAGGCCGGAGGCGGCCTGCTTCACCTGGTCGATCACGTCGTAGATGATCGAGAAGTAGCGCATGTCCAGGCCGTTGGCATCGACCACCTTGCGCGCCGAGGCGTCGGCACGCACGTTGAAGCCGATCAGCAGCGCCTTCGACGCCGCGGCCAGGGTCGCGTCGGACTCGGTGATGCCGCCGACGCCGGAAGCGACCACGTTGACCTTGACCAGGTCGTTGGACAGATTGACCAGCGAGTCGCGCAGCGCCTCGACCGAGCCCTGCACGTCGGCCTTGACCACCAGGTTGAGCGTCTGCTGCTCGTCGCTCTGGCCCATCTGCGCCATGATGTCCTCGAGCCGGTTGGTCTTGCTGACCAGGCGGCTCTCGCGGCGCTTCTGCTGGCGCTCCTGGGCGACGTCCTTGGCCAGGCGCTCGTCCGCCACCGAGACGAACTCGTCGCCGGCATCCGGCACGCCGGACAGGCCGAGCACCTGCACCGGAATCGACGGGCCGGCGTCCTGCACCTGCTGCCCGGTTTCGTCGAACATCGCGCGCACGCGGCCGTATTCGACGCCGCAGACGACGAAGTCGCCGCGGCTGAGCGTGCCCTGCTGCACCAGCACGGTGGCGATCGGGCCGCGGCCCTTGTCCAGGCTGGACTCGATCACCACGCCCGCGGCGCGGCCGCTCTTGACGGCGGTCAGCTCCATCATTTCGGCCTGCACCGAGATCGCCTCGAGCAGCGTGTCGACGCCTTCGCCGGTCTTGGCCGACACCGGCACGAACTGCACGTCGCCGCCCCATTCCTCGGGCACGACCTCGTGCTGCACCAGGCCCTGCTTGACGTTGTCCGGATTGGCCTCCGGCTTGTCCATCTTGTTGACGGCGACGATCATCGGCACGTCCGCGGCGCGCGCGTGCTGCACCGCTTCCACGGTCTGCGGCATCACGCCGTCGTCGGCCGCGACCACCAGCACGACGATATCGGTCGACTGCGCACCGCGCGCGCGCATCGAGGTGAACGCGGCATGGCCCGGGGTGTCGAGGAAGGTGATCACGCCCTTCGGCGTGCTCACGTGATAGGCGCCGATGTGCTGGGTGATGCCGCCCGCCTCGCCCGCCGCCACCTTGGTGCGGCGGATGTAGTCGAGCAGCGAGGTCTTGCCGTGGTCGACGTGGCCCATGATGGTGACCACCGGCGGCCGCGTCTCCTGCTCGCCCTCCGCCGCGGCGGTGCGCGCCAGCAGCGTGGTCTCGGCGCCCTTGTCCTCGGCGCGCACGGCTTTGTGGCCGAGTTCCTCGACCACCAGCGCGGCGGTGTCGTGGTCGATCACCTGGTTGATGGTCGCCATCACGCCCATCTTGAACAGCGCCTTGACCACCTCGGCGCCCTTCACCGCCATCTTCTGCGCCAAGTCGGCGACGCTGATGTTCTCGCCGATCGCGACCTCGCGGACGACCGGCGCGGTCGGCCGGGAGAAGCCGTGGCGCTCGGAGATGCGCGAGATTTCGGCGACCCTGGGCTTGGCCTTCTTGCGGCTGGTGCGGCGCGCGCGCTCTTCCGCGGTCAGGTGCAGCTCGCCGCCGACGTAGCGGCCGGCGAACTCGTCACCGCCCTCTTCGCGCATGCGGTGCGAACCGCGCGGGTGGCGCGCGCCGTGCGGCGCCGCGGCCGGCGGTTCCTCGCGACGCGGGCGCTCTTCCTTCGGCTTGTGCGCGGCGTGCTCCGCCGGCGCCGCGGCCACCGGCGCGGCCTCGGCGGCGCGCGGGCGACGCCCTTCCTCGGCCAGGCGCTGCGCCTCGGCCTCGGCGCGCGCGCGCTCCTCTTCGGCGCGCTTGCGCTCCTCCTCGGCCGCGCGCAGCTTCGCCTCCTCCTCGAGACGGCGGCGCTCCTGATCCTGGCGCTCGATTTCCTCGGCCTCGCGCTTGAGCTGCGATTCCTGCAACTTGCGCAGCGCGTCCTCGCGCCCCTGGTCGGCCGCGGCCTCCTCGGCGATGACACTGCGCTTGACGTAGGTGCGCTTGGCGCGCACCTCGACATTGACGGTCTTGGCGGATGCGCCGCGGGCGCCCGTCGCGACGGTGATCTCGCTGACCTTGCGGCGCTTGAGCGTGACCTGGCGCGGCGCAGCCTCCTCGGACTCGGGAGCGGCTGCGCCCTTGCCGTGCGTGCGGCGCAGGAAGCCCAGCAGCTTCACCTTCTCGGTGCTGCTGATCACCTGATCGGGGTTGGAAAACTTCATCCCCGCCTCGGCCAGCTGCGTGAGCAGCCTGTCCGGCGTCATGCCGAGGACATTGGCAAGTTGTTTGATCGTCACGTCCGACATCGTTCTCGTACTCCGCCGTTCCTGCGCTCCGCTATCGCCCGCCGCGCGTCACGCTGCGATTCGGGCTCACCTGCCGTCCGTGGCGGGAAGCCTCCCGGCTTCCCCGGCGCGGCCTCGATGGCCGCGCCCTGTTACCGTATCAACCGCCCTGCTCGAGCCGCTCGATCAGCGGCGCACGCGCCGTCATGATCAATTGGCCGGCACGTTCCTCGTCCATGCCCTCGATATCGATCAAGTCGTCGACGGCGAGGTCGGCGAGATCGTCCACCGTGGTCACGCCGCGCTCGGCCAGCACGTAGGCCGTAGCCTCGTCCATGCCTTCCAGCGCCAGCAGGCCCTCGCTGGGCTTGTTCTCGTCGATCCCCTCCTCCACCGCCAGTGCCTCGGTCAGCAGCGCGTCGCGGGCACGCGCGCGCAGCTCCTCGACGATGTCCTCGTCGAAGCCCTCCACCGCGAGCAGCTCGGCGCTGGGCACGTAGGCGATTTCCTCGACCGTGGAGAAGCCTTCCTGGACGAGGATGTTGGCGATTTCCTGGTCGACCTCGAGGCGGTCCATGAACAGCTGGCGCGCGGCCTCCTGCTCGGCCTCGCTCTTCGCCTGCACCTGGTCCTGGGTCATCACGTTGAGCTGCCAGCCGGTCAGCTTGCTGGCCAGGCGCACGTTCTGGCCGCCGCGGCCGATCGCCTGCGACAGCTTGTCCTCGGCGACCGCGATGTCCATCGAGTGCTTTTCCTCGTCCATGATGATGGACTGCACCTCCGCCGGCGCCATCGCGTTGATCACGAACTGCGCCGGGTTGTCGTTCCACAGCACGATGTCGATGCGCTCGCCGTTGAGCTCGTTCGACACCGCCTGCACGCGCGAACCGCGCATGCCGATGCAGGCGCCGATCGGATCGGTGCGCGCATCGTGCGCCAGCACCGCGATCTTGGCGCGGTCGCCCGGATCGCGCGCGCAGGCCTTGATCTCGACCAGGCCCTGGCCGACCTCCGGCACCTCGAGCTTGAACAGCTCGATCATGAATTCCGGCGCGGTGCGCGAGACGAACAGCTGTGGGCCGCGCACTTCCGAGCGCACGTCGTAGAGATAGCCGCGCAGGCGGTCGCCGACGCGCACGGCCTCGCGCGGGATCGCGCGGTCGCGCGGCACGAACGCCTCGGCATTGCTGCCCAGGTCGAGGTAGACGTTGCCGCGCTCGACGCGCTTGACGATGCCGGTGACCAGCTCGCCGATGCGGTCCTTGAAGGCATCGACCACCAGCGCGCGTTCGGCCTCGCGCACGCGCTGCACGATCACCTGCTTGGCGGCCTGGGCGGCGATGCGGCCGAACTCGGCGTTCTCGACCTGCTGCTCGACGTACTCGCCGACCTGCGCGTCGGCGCGCTCGTCGACCGCGTCCATCAGGCGGATCTGGCGGTCCGGCGACTCCATCTCGACATCGTCGGCCACCACCTCCCAGCGGCGGAAGGTTTCGTAGTCGCCGCTGTCGCGATCGATCGAGACGCGGATCGTCACGTCCTGGTCCGGGTAGCGCTTCTTCGCCGCGGAAGCGAGCGCCGCCTCCATCGCCTCGAAGATCACCGTGCGCGGCACGCCCTTCTCGTTCGCCACCGCGTCCACGACCAGCAGAAGTTCTTTGCTCATGACCTGATGCTCCTCCCGGCGCGATCCCGCCCCGGGTCGTCGATTCACTGCTTCGTCTTGCCCTTGCCGGGCTTCGTCTTGCCCTTGCCCGGCTTCGGCGCGGGCAGATAGCCCAACGCCTCCCAGTCCGGCACCAGGCGCGCACTTTCGATGTCGGCGTACTCCAGCTCGCTGCGCGTGCCGTCGTGTTCGACGGCGATGCGGCTGCCCACGACCTCGGCGATCCTGCCGCGCAGGCGGCGGCGCCCGGCCAGCGGCAGCTTCAGCGTGATGCGCGCCTCCGCGCCGACGTGCCGCGCGAACTGCGCGGCGCTGAACAGCGGGCGGTCCACGCCGGGCGAGGACACCTCGAGCACGTAGCGACCCGGAATCGGGTCCTCGACGTCCAGCAGCGCGGAGATCTCGCGGCTGGCCGCCTCGCAGTCGTCCAGCGTCACCGCGCGGTCGGCGGCGTCGATGTACACGCGCAGCAGGCTCTCCCCGCGACCGGGGTTCCATTCCACCCCCAGGCATTCCAGGCCGAGGTCGGCCAGCGCCGGGGCGAGTCGTTCTGCGAGCGTGTGCGTGTCCAAGCCGATACGGTACCTGCAAACAAAAAATGGGCGCTGCTGGCCCATTCCATCGTCGCCGTTGTGTCGCGTCCCGACGCCGGCGCCAACCCGCATCCCTGCGGCCAACAAAAAAGCCTCACGAGGAGGCTTTCTTGTCAGAAAGGATCTGGTAGCGGGGGCAGGATTCGAACCTGCGACCTTCGGGTTATGAGCCCGACGAGCTGCCAGACTGCTCCACCCCGCAACAGAGTCCGTGAAATATACCGATCTGGCCGGCTTTATGCAAGCCTCGTCAGGCCGCGAAGGCGCGCTGGCACCACGCCAGCAGCGGCCCCCACCACAGTCCCAGCGCCAGCAGCGCCAGCGCATTGGCGGACAGCACCAGGCGCAGCGACGGATCGACCTGCGCGCTCAGCGGCTCGCCTTCGGGCTTGTCGAAGTACATCACCTTGACCACGTGCAGGTAGTAGTACAGGCCGACGATGGCAGCCACGATCGCCACGATCGCCAGCCACAGCATGCCGGCGTCGATCGCCGCCTTCAGCACCAGCACCTTGGCGAAGAAGCCGAACAGCGGCGGCACGCCGGCCAGCGAGAACATCGCCAGCGCCATCAGTCCGGCGAACCAGGGCGAGCGTTGGTTCAGGCCCTTGAGGTCGGCGATCTCCTCGGCCTCGAAGCCGGCGCGCGCCAGCGCCAGGATGATGCCGAACGAGGTGGTGGCCATCAGCGCGTAGCAGATCGCGTAGAACATCGCCGCCGCATAGCCCTCGGGCGTGCCGTTGGCCAGGCCGAGGAACAGGTAGCCCATGTGCGAGATGGTCGAGTACGCCAGCATGCGCTTCAGGTTCTTCTGCGCGATCGCGACGATGTTGCCGATCGCCAGCGACAGCACCGCCAGCACCGCCAGCATCTCCTGCCAGTGCACGACCAGCCCGCCCATGCCGGAATCGAGCAGGCGGTAGGCCATGCCGAACGCGGCCAGCTTGGGCGCCGAGCCGATGAACGTCGTCACTGCGGTGGGCGCGCCCTGGTAGACGTCCGGCAGCCACATGTGGAATGGCGCGGCGCCGAACTTGAAGCCGATGCCGACGATCAGGAACACCAGTCCGAACAGCAGCAGGGTCGGATGCGCGGAGGTTGCGGAAGCGGCGCGGATCGCACCGAGGTCGAGCGTGCCGGTGGCGCCATAGATCATCGACATGCCGTACAGCAGCATGCCCGAGGCCAGCGCGCCCAGCACGAAGTACTTGATCGCCGCCTCCGAGGACAGGCTCGAGTCGCGGTTCAGCGCGACCAGCGCGTAGGACGACAGCGTCAGCAGTTCGAGCCCGAGGTAGACCATCAGCAGGCTGCCGGCCGAGACCAGCAGCATGATGCCGAGCGTGGCGAACAGGATCAGCGTGTAGAACTCGCCGATGTGCAGCTCGCGGTCGCGCATGTAGGGTCGCGACAGCACCAGCACGATGCCGCTGCAGAGCAGCGCGAATACCTTCAGCACCTCGGCGACGCCGTCGCGCACGAACATGCCGCCGAAGGCGGTCGCCGGGGTGGCCGGCTGCCCGCTGACCACCAGCCAACCGGTCACCGCCAGCACCAGGATCGCCAGCCAGTGGGTGACCCAGCGCTGATCCTGCTTCAGGAACACGTCGATCAGCAGCAGCATGCACACCGCGCCGGTCAGGTACAGCTCCGGCAGCAGGGTCAGGATGTCGTTCAGGCTCAGCATGCGCGTTCCTCAGACCTTGGTCAGCACCAGCTTCTCGACCAGCTGCCCGATGGACGCGTCCATCAGGTGGGTCAGCGGCCACGGCCACACGCCCAGCACCAGCACACCGAGCGCGAACGCGCCCAGCACGAAGGCCTCGCGCGCATTGATGTCCTTCATCTCGGCGACGTGCGGGTTGGCCACCTCGCCCCAGACCACGCGCTTGACCAGCCACAGCGTGTAGCCCGCGCCGATGATCAGGGTGAACGCGGCGAACAGCGCGATCCACGGGCTCGCCGCGAAGCTGGCCAGGATCACCATGAACTCGCCGACGAAGCCGGAAGTGCCGGGCAGGCCGCAGTTGGCCATCGCGAACAGCACCATGAACGCGGCGAACCACGGCATCACGTTCACCAGTCCGCCGTAGTCCTTGATCATGCGCGTGTGCAGGCGGTCGTACATCACGCCGATGCAGGTGAACATCGCGCCGGAGACGAAGCCGTGCGAGATCATCTGCACCATCGCGCCCTGCATGCCGAGCCGCGCCATCTGCACGTCGTTGGCGTCGCGCACCAGCATGAACGCGATGAAGGTGCCGAGCGTGACGAAGCCCATGTGCGCGACCGACGAGTACGCGATCAGCTTCTTCATGTCCTCCTGCACCAGCGCGACGTAGCCGATGTAGACGATCGCGATCAGCGACAGCGCGATCACCACCCAGGCGTAGGCGTGCGAGGCGTCCGGCACGATCGGCAGCGAGAAGCGCAGGAAGCCGTACCCGCCGACCTTCAGCATCACCGCGGCCAGCACCACCGAGCCGCCGGTCGGCGCCTCGACGTGGGCGTCCGGAAGCCAGGTGTGCACCGGCACCATCGGCACCTTGATCGCGAACGCGATCAGGAAGGCGAAGAACAGCCAGGTCTGCTCGCGCATGCCCAACGGCAGCGCCGCCAGCGTGGCCAGGTCGAAGGTGCCGGCCTTGAAGTACAGGTAGATCAGGCCGATCAGCATGAAGATCGAGCCGAGGAAGGTGTAGATGAAGAACTTGAGGGTGGCGTACACGCGCCGCGGGCCGCCCCACACGCCGATGATGATGAACATCGGGATCAGCATGCCCTCGAAGAACACATAGAACAGCAGCGCGTCCATCGCGCAGAACACGCCGATCATCAGGCCTTCCAGCACCAGCATCGCGGCCATGTACTGGTGCACCTTGTCCTGGATCACCTCCCACGCGCCGACGATCACCAGGATCGTGGTGAAGGTGGTCAGCAGGATCAGCGCCAGCGAGATGCCGTCGGCGCCGAGGTGGTAGTTCACCCGCAGCGTCTCGATCCACGGATGGTTCTCGACCAGCTGCATCGCCGCGCTGGAGGCGTCGTACGCCGGCAGCGCGAGCAGGCTCAGCACGAAGGCCGCGACCGACACCAGCAGCGCCAGCCAGCGCGCGGCGTTCGGCCTTCCCGCTCCGGCCAGCAGCACCGGCACGGCGCCGACGATGGGCACCCAGATCAGCAGGCTCAGCAAGGGCAGATTCGACATCGTTGTTGGCTCGCTTCCCTGGGACTCAGACGTGGCCGAACAGCCAGAACCCGGCCAGCAGCAGGACCAGGCCGAAGATCATCGCGAAGGCGTAGTGGTAGAGGAACCCGGACTGCAGGCCGCGCAACGCCGCCGCGGTGCGCACGACCAGCGCGGCGCTGCCGTCGATGGCGCCGTCGATCACCGCCGCGTCGCCGCCGCGCCAGAACGCCCGGCCCAGCCGCACGCCGCCCTTGGCGAACAGCGCGTAGTAGATCTCGTCGATCCAGTACTTGTGCGCGAGCAGTTCGTACAGCGGCTTCAGCGCGCGCTTGACGCGATCGGCGACGGCCGGGTTGAACAGGTACACGTAGGTCGCCGTGGCGAAGCCGGCGAATGCGATCCAGAACGGCCACTGGGTGAAGCCGTGCAGCACCATCGCCAGCGGGCCGTGGAATTCGGCGCCCAGCTCGCCCAGCACGTCGTTGGCCTCGCCGACCACGATCGAGCGGCCGAAGTAGTCGCCGAACAGCATCGGCCCGATCGTCGGCCAGCCGATCAGCAGCGACGGGATCGCCAGCATCACCAGCGGCAGCGTCACCACCCACGGCGACTCGTGCGGCGGATGCGCCAGTTCGCCGGGCTTGTGGTGGTGGTCGTCGTGGTGCGCATCGTGGCCGTGGCCGGCCTTGACGGTGAAGCGCTCCTTGCCGTGGAAGGTCAGGTACAGCAGGCGGAAGCTGTACAGCGCGGTGACGAACACGCCCGCCAGCACGCAGAAGTACGCGTAGCCGGAGCCCCAGCGGTGCGACGCGCCCACCGCCTCGATGATCGCGTCCTTGGAGAAGAAGCCGGCGAAGCCCGGCATGCCGGCCAGCGCCAGCGAGCCGATCCACATGGT
The DNA here is from genome assembly GCF_039680435.1 of Mizugakiibacter sp. Taxonomy (NCBI): domain Bacteria; kingdom Pseudomonadati; phylum Pseudomonadota; class Gammaproteobacteria; order Lysobacterales; family Rhodanobacteraceae; genus Mizugakiibacter; species Mizugakiibacter sp. The sequence goes on from NZ_JBDKSX010000023.1 coordinate 85,578, forward strand.
GATGTAGGTGACCGGCATGTACTTGCGCAGGCCGCCCATGTAGCGCATGTCCTGCTCGTGGTGCATGGCGATGATCACCGAGCCGGCACCGAGGAACAGCAGCGCCTTGAAGAAGGCGTGGGTCATCAGGTGGAACACCGCGCCCGAATAGGCGGACACGCCCAGCGCCACGGTCATGTAGCCGAGCTGCGACAGCGTCGAGTACGCCACCACGCGCTTGATGTCGTTCTGCACGATGCCGATCAGGCCGGTGAACAGCGCCGTGGTGGCGCCGATCACCAGCACCACGCTGAGCGCGGTCTCGCTGAGCTCGTACAGCGGCGACATGCGCGCGACCATGAAGATGCCGGCGGTGACCATGGTCGCGGCGTGGATCAGCGCGGAGATCGGCGTCGGGCCTTCCATCGAGTCGGGCAGCCACACGTGCAGAGGCACCTGCGCCGACTTGCCCATCGCGCCGATGAACAGCAGGATGCCGATCACCGTCGCCGCGTGCCAGGGATGCCCGGCGATTACCTCGAGCGAGAGGTCCTCGAGCTTGCCGGCCTGCTGGAACACCTGCGCGTAGTCGAGCGTGCCGAACCAGAACAGCACCGCGGCGATGCCGAGCAGGAAGCCGAAGTCGCCGACGCGGTTGACCATGAACGCCTTCAGGTTGGCGTAGATCGCGGTCGGGCGCTTGTACCAGAAGCCGATCAACAGGTACGACACCAGGCCGACCGCCTCCCAGCCGAAGAACAACTGCAGGAAGTTGTTGCTCATGACCAGCATGAGCATCGAGAAGGTGAACAGCGCGATGTAGCTGAAGAAGCGCTGGTAGCCGTCGTCGTCGGCCATGTAGCCGATCGTGTAGACGTGCACCATCAGCGAGACGAAGGTGACCACCACCATCATCATCGCGGTCAGGCGGTCGACCAGGAAGCCGACGCTGGCGCTGAGGCGGCCGACCTCGAACCAGGTGTAGACGTTGTGGTCGTAGGTCTGCGCCCCGCCCCACACCAGCTGGTACAGCACGTAGCAGGACAGCACGCACGACAGCGCCACGCCGAGAATGGTGACGGTGTGCGCGCCGACGCGGCCGATCTGGCGCCCGAGCAGCCCGGCCAGCAGCGAGCCGGCCAGCGGCGCCAGCACGATGGCGAGCAGGATTCCTTGCGAAAGCGTCATCGAGGCGCGCTCCTCAGCCTTTCATCGAGTCGATTTCGGCGACGTTGATCGTGCTGCGGTTGCGGAACAGCAGGGTCAGGATCGCCAGGCCGATGGCGGATTCGGCGGCCGCCACGGTGAGGATGAAGAACACGAACACCTGTCCCGACGCGTCGCCGAGGAAGCGCGAGAAGGCCACGAAGTTCATGTTGACGGCGAGCAGCATCAGCTCGATCGCCATCAACAGCACGATCACGTTCTTGCGGTTGATGAAGACGCCGGCGACCGACAGGCAGAACAGGATCGTGCCGAGCACGATGTAGTGCGAGAGCGTGATCATGGTGCCTGCTCCTGGCCGCGCTCTGCGGCCATCTTGACGAGGCGCACGCGGGTGCGCGGATCGACCGCCACCTGGCGCGCCGGATCCTGGTGGCGCACGCCGGTCCGGCGGCGCAGGGTCAGCGCCACCGCGGCGACGATGCCGACGGTCAGGATCAGCGCGGCGATCTCGAACGGCAGCAGGAAGCGCGTGAACAGCGCCTCGCCCAGCCAGGCGATGTTGGAGTCGCCGGCGGGGTTGGCCGGCGCCTGCGCCTGCGCCATCGCGCGCACGCCGATCAGCGCCAGCATCTCGACCAGCATCACCGCCGCCACCACGACGCCGACCGGCAGGTAGCGGATGAAGCCCTCGCGCAACGGTTCGAGCTTGATGTCGAGCATCATCACGACGAACAGGAACAGCACCATCACCGCGCCGACATACACCACGACCAGCGCCACGGCGAGGAACTCGGCCTCGGCGAGCAGCCAGATCGCGGCGGTGCTGAAGAACGTCAGCACCAGGCACAGCACCGCGTGCACCGGGTTGCGCAACGTGATCACGCCGAGCGCGGCCAGCGTCGCCGCCGTCGCAAACACGTAGAAACAGAGCAGTTGGAAGGTCATTGCGGCGTGTCCTCGGCGCTCAGCGGTAGGGCGCGTCCTGGGCGCGCGCGGCGGCGATCTCCGGCTCGAAGCGGTCGCCGATCGCAAGCAACTGCGGCTTGGTCACCACGTTCTCGCCGCGCTGCTCGAAGTGATACTCGTGGATGTGCGTCTCCACGATCGAGTCGACCGGGCAGCTCTCCTCGCAGAAACCGCAGTAGATGCACTTGAACAGGTCGATGTCGTAGCGCGTGGTGCGGCGCTGGCCGTCGCTCTCGCGCGGCGCCGAGTCGATGGTGATCGCCAGTGCCGGGCACACCGCCTCGCACAGCTTGCAGGCGATGCAGCGCTCCTCGCCGTTGGCGTAGCGGCGCAGCGCGTGCAGGCCGCGGAAGCGGTTCGACTTCGGGATGTGCTCCATCGGGTAGCGCATGGTGTACTTCGGCCGGAACATGTAGCGCAGGGTCAGCCACATGCCTTCCAGCAGTTCGCCCAGCAGCAGGCTGCGGAAATAGTTGACGACGCGAGTCATGGCTTTGCCTCAGGCACCCACGGTGACCCAGCCGAAGTACTTCATGCACCCGGCCACCAGCACCCACACGATCGTGATCGGAATGAACACCTTCCAGCCCAGGCGCATGATCTGGTCGTAGCGGTAGCGCGGGAAGGTGGCGCGGAACCACAGGTACATGAAGGCGAACAGGAACGCCTTCACGAACAGCCACCACCACCCGCCCGCGCCGAGCACGCCCCAAGACGCCGGGAACGGCGACAGCCAGCCGCCGAGGAACATCACCGACGCGAGGAAGCTGATCAGGATCATGTTCGCGTATTCGGCGAGGAAGAACACCGCGAACGCGGCCCCCGAATACTCGACGTGGAAGCCGGCGACGATCTCCGACTCGCCTTCGGCGACGTCGAACGGCGCACGGTTGGTCTCGGCCACGCCGGACACGAAGTAGACGACGAACATCGGCAGCAACGGCAGCCAGAACCAGTCGAGCAGGCCCTTGCTGCCGGCCTGCGCGTTGACGATGTCGGTCAGGTTGAGCGTACCGGCCAGCACCAGCACGCAGACCAGCGCCATGCCCATGGCGATCTCGTAGGACACCACCTGCGCCGCCGAGCGCATCGCCCCGAGCAGCGCATAGCGCGAGTTCGACGCCCAGCCGGCGAGGATGATCCCGTACACGCCCATCGAGGTCATCGCCAGCAGGTACAGCAGGCCAATGTTGAGGTTGGCCAGCACCACGCCCTGGTCGAACGGGATCACCGCCCAGGCCGCGAACGCCGGCACCACCGCCAGCAGCGGCGCGAGGAAGAACAGCGGCTTGTCGGCGTTGGTCGGGACGACGATCTCCTTGAACAGCAGCTTGAACACGTCGGCGAAGGCCTGCAGCAGGCCCCACGGACCGATCTTGTTCGGCCCCATGCGCACGTGCATCCAGCCGATGACCTTGCGCTCCCAGTAGGAGTACATCGCCACCGTGACGACCAGCGGCAGGACGATGGCCAGGATCTTGGCAAGGGGCCAAACGACCAGCATCAGATCGGCGTGCATGACTTAGGCCTTGGTCAGTTCGATGGCGGCGCCGTACGGCGGCAGCGCGGCGGTTTCGGCGTGCGTGGCCTCGATCCAGGCCGCGCCCGGCGGCACCGCCGCATCGATGACGACCGGCAGCGCGCTGCCGTCGGAGAGTCGTGCGCGATCGCCGTCGGCCAGGCCGCGCGCGGCCGCGTCGGCGGCGTTCAGGCGCACCGCGGCGGGGCGCGACAGCGGATGCGCGCCGAGCGCCGCGCAGCGGCGCAGCACCGCGTCGCCGCGGTAGATCGGCACGGTGGCGAGCCGGGCCAGCGGCGCGGCGGCGCGGCGCGGCCCCGGCGCGGACGCCGCGGCCTGCGGCGCCTGTGCCAGCGGCGCGGCGATCTCGGCGCGCAGCTCGGCCAGCTCGGTGAACTCGAAGCCCGGCGCCTTCAGCATGCCGCCCAGTGCGCGCAGCGCCTTCCAGCCCGGACGCGCCTCGCCCGGCAGCTTGGCGCCGGCAGCGAAGGCCTGTGCGGTGGCGTCGACGTTGACCAGCGTCGCGTCGATCTCGGGCGTCAGCCCGATCGGCAGGATCACGTGGGCGATGCGCCGCAGCGTCTCGTCGGCGTACGCCGCGAACGCCACCACGAATTCCGCCTGCTGCAGCGCCTGCATGGCGGCCACGCCATCCGCGAAGTCGTGCGGCGGCTCGGCGCCGTACAGGACATAAGCCTTGCGCGGCTGCGCCAGCATCGCCTGTGCGTCCAGCCCGCCCTGCCCCGGCAACACGCCGGCGCGGGCCAGGCCGATGCCGTTGGCGCCGTCGGGCAGCGCATTCAGCGCGCTGCCGGTGGCGGTGGCGATGTAGCGCGCCAGCGCGCGCAGCCAGGACGCCTCGGGATGGCGCACGGCGGCGTCGCCGAGCAGCACCAGCGCGGCGGGGGCTTCCTGCAATGCCTTCACCGCGGCACGCGCGGCGTCGCTGGCCTGCACCGCGGCCAGCGCGCCGGCGAGCGCAGCCTCGGCCGGCGCGGCGCCGAGCTCGGCGGCGGCCTTGGCCAGCACCAGCAGCTCGTCGACCAGGCGCTGCGGCGGCGCGATGAATTCGCCGGCGAGGTCGTAGTTGAAGTCGAAGCGCGCGGGGTTGACCGCGTAAACCTTGGCGCCACGCTTCCACGCCTGGCGCACGCGGTGGTTCAGCAGCGGCACCTCGTGGCGCAGGTCGGAGCCGATCAGCAGTGCCGCGCCGACCTGCTCCATCTGCGCGACCGGCAGCTCGAACGTGGCGCCGTCCGCGGCGCCGGCGAAGTCCAGCGTGCGCAGGCGGTGGTCGACGTGCGCGCTGCCCAGCGCGCGCATCAGCCGCGCGATCAGCGCGCCCTCCTCGCTGGAGGTCGACGGCTGCACCAGCGCGCCGATATCGCCGCCGGAAAAGCCCTGCAGCCGCTGCGCGACCGCGCCCAGCGCGTCGTCCCAATCGGTCTCGACCCAGCGTCCGTCGCGCTTGATCGCGGGCTTCGCCGCGCGATCGGCGGCGCCGAGCCCCTGGTGGCTGTAGCGGTCGCGGTCGGACAGCCAGCACTCGTTGACCGCCTCGTTGTCGCGCGGCACCACGCGCAGCACCTCGCCGCGGCGCGTGTGCAGCCACAGGTTGGAGCCGAGCGCGTCGTGGTAGGCGCCGGACGGCCGCGCGATCATCTCCCACGCACGCGCCTTGAAGCGGAACACCTTGTCGGTCAGCGCGCCGACCGGGCAGACGTCGATGATGTTGCCGCTCAGCTCGCTCTCGACGTTCTTGCCGATGTAGGTGCCGATCACGTGGCGGTCGCCGCGGTCCATGCTGCCGAGCTCGTAGGTGCCGGCGATCTCGCCGACGAAGCGGACGCAGCGCGTGCAGTGGATGCAGCGCGTCATCTCGGTCGCGACCAGCGGGCCGATGTCCTCGTCGGCGATCACGCGCTTGCGCTCGGTGAAGCGGCTGACCGAGCGGCCGTAGCCCATCGCCAGGTCCTGCAGCTCGCACTCGCCGCCCTGGTCGCAGACCGGGCAGTCGAGCGGATGGTTGATCAGCAGGAACTCCATCACGTTGCGCTGCGCCTTCAGCGCCTTCTCCGAGCGCGTGAAGACCTTCATGCCCTCCATTACCGGCGTGGCGCAGGCCGGCGCCGGCTTCGGCATCCGCTCGACTTCGACCAGGCACTGGCGGCAGCTCGCCGCGACCGGCAGCTTGCGGTGGTAGCAGAAGCGCGGGATCGGGATGCCGGCCTTGTCGGTGGCCTCGATGATCATCGAGCCCTTCGGCACCTGGATCGGCTTGCCGTCGACCTCGATGTTGACGAGGTCCGGCGCGGCGTTCTGGGTCGGCTGCGCGCTCATGCTGCGACTCCGAGCTTGTCTTCGACCATCGAGCGCTTGTGCTCGACGTAATACTCGAACTCATGCCAGTAATGGCGCAGGAAGCCCTGCACCGGCCAGGACGCGGCCTCGCCGAAGGCGCAGATGGTGTGGCCCTCGATCTGTCCGGCGATCGCCTTCAGGCGGTGCAGGTCGTCCACGACGCCCTCGCCGGCGACGATGCGCGCCAGCACGCGGCGCATCCAGCCGGTGCCCTCGCGGCACGGCGTGCACTGGCCGCAGGACTCCATGTGGTAGAAGCGGCTGATGCGCTCGCAGGCGCGCACCATGCAGACGGTTTCGTCCATCACGATGACCGCGCCCGAGCCGAGGCCGGAGCCGGCCTTCTGGATGGAGTCGTAGTCCATCGTGCAGCCCAGCATCGTCTCGCCCGGCAGCACCGGCATCGACGAGCCGCCGGGGATCACCGCCTTCAGCTGGTGCCCGCTGCGCACGCCGCCGGCCATCTCCAGCAACGCGGTGAACGGCGTACCGAGCGGAATCTCGTAGTTGCCGGGCCGGTTGACGTGGCCGGAGACGGAAAACACCTTCGGCCCGCCGTTGTTGGGTTTGCCGATGTTGAGGAACCAGTCGGCGCCGTTGCGCAGGATCGCCGGCGTGGAGGCGTAGGTTTCGGTGTTGTTGATCGTGGTCGGGCGACCGAACAGGCCGACGTTGGCCGGGAACGGCGGCTTGTAGCGCGGCCAGCCCTTCTTGCCCTCCAGCGACTCCATCAGCGCGGTTTCCTCGCCGCAGATGTAGGCGCCGGCGCCGAGCGCGGCGTGGATGTCCACGTCGATGCCCGAACCCTGGATGTTCTTGCCCAGCAGGCCGGCGGCGTAGGCGTCCTTCAGCGCCTGCTCGAAATGCTCGAACGGCTCGTGGTGGAACTCGCCGCGCAGGTAGTTGTAGCCGACCGTCGAGCCGGTCGCGTAGCAGGCGATCGCCATGCCCTCGACCACCGCGTGCGGATTGAAGCGCAGGATGTCGCGATCCTTGCAGGTGCCCGGCTCGGACTCGTCCGAATTGCACAGGATGTACTTCTGCCCCGGCGCGTTGCGCGGCATGAACGACCACTTCAGGCCGGTGGGGAAGCCGGCGCCGCCGCGGCCGCGCAGCGCGCTCTTCTTCAGCTCGTCGATGATCGACGCCGGATCCGGCTTCTCGGCGAGGATCTTCCTCCACGCCGCGTAGCCGCCGGTCTTCACGTAGTTGTCGAACGACCACGGCACGTCGAAGTGCAGCGTGGTGTAGACGACCTGGTGTTCCTTGGGCGCGGGGCCGTATGCCATAACCGTAGTCACTCTTCGCCGGAGCGGCCTCGGCCGCGACCGCATCGTTGCAACGGAGCAGAGCCAGCGCGGCGGGATCGCCGCGGCGGACGCCTATTCCAGTTCGTCGAGAATCCGGTCCACCTGCTCGGGGGTCAGCTTCTCGTGGTAATGCCCGTCCACCACCATCATCGGCGCACCGCAGCAGGCGGCCAGGCACTCCTCCTCCTTCTTGAGGTAGATGCGGCCGTCGGCGGTGGATTCGCCGAGCTTGATGCCGTACTTCTTCTCGCAATGGCGGACGATGCCGTCGGCGCCGTTCAGCCAGCACGAGATGTTGGTACAGATGGCAACGTTGTGGCGGCCGACCGGCGCCAGCTCGAACATCGAGTAGAACGTCGCCACCTCGTACGCCCACAGCGGCGGGATGCCGAGGTATTTCGCCACCGCGGCGATCAGCTCGTCGGTCAGCGAGCCGCCGTTCTGTTCCTGCGCGGCCATCAGCCCCTGGATCACCGCCGAGCGCCGCCGTTCGGGCGGGAACTTGGCCAGCCAGTGCTCGATGTGCTTGCGCGTTGCCTCGGTGAGGACGACCTGCGGGTCGACGTCCTTCACCTTCTCGAAATTGCCGGTGGCCTTCATCGGTCGATCTCTCCGAACACGATGTCGTAGGTGCCGATCATCGCCACGACGTCGGGCAGCATGTGCCCCTTCACGATCTCGTCCATCGACGACAGGTGCGGGAAGCCGGGTGCGCGCACCTTCAGGCGGAACGGCTTGTTGGCGCCGTCCGAGACCAGGTACACGCCGAACTCGCCCTTGGGCGCCTCGACGGCGGCGTAGGCCTCGCCGGCGGGCACGCAGTAGCCTTCGGTGAACAGCTTGAAGTGGTGGATCAGCGCTTCCATGTCGCGCTTCATCTCGGCGCGCGCCGGCGGCGCCACCTTGAAGTTGTCGACGATCACCGGGCCGGGGTTCTGCCGCAGCCAGGCGACGCACTGCTTGATGATGCGGTTGGACTGGCGCATCTCCTCGACGCGCACCAGGTAGCGGTCGTAGCAGTCACCGTTGGCGCCGACCGGGATGTCGAAGTCGACATCGGCGTAGGCCGCGTACGGCTGCTTCTTGCGCAGGTCCCATTCGATGCCGGAACCGCGCAGCATCGGCCCGGACATGCTCCAGGCCAGCGCCTGTTCCGGGCTGACCACGCCGATGCCGACGGTGCGCTGCTTCCAGATGCGGTTGGTGGTGAGCAGTTCCTCGTACTCGGCGACGCGACGCGGGAAGTCGTCGGTGAAGGCGTCGAGGAAGTCGAGCATCGAGCCTTCGCGCCAGGCGTTCAGCCGCTTCAGGTCCTTGCCCTTGTGCCACGGCGACTCGCGGTACTGCGGCATGCGGTCCGGCAGGTCGCGGTAGACGCCGCCCGGGCGGTAGTAGGTCGCGTGCATGCGCGCGCCGGAAACCGCCTCGTAGCAGTCCATCAGCTCCTCGCGTTCGCGGAACGCGTACAGGAACACCGCCATCGCACCGAGGTCGAGCGCGTTCGAGCCGATCCACATCAGGTGGTTCAGGATGCGCGTGATCTCGTCGAACATCGTGCGGATGTACTGCGCACGGATGGGCGCCTCGATCCGGGTCAGCTTCTCGATGGCGCGCACGTAGCCGTGCTCGTTGCACATCATCGAAACGTAGTCGAGGCGGTCCATGTAGCCGATCGACTGGTTGAACGGCTTCGACTCGGCCAGCTTCTCGGTGGCGCGGTGCAGCAGGCCGACGTGCGGGTCGGCGCGCACCACCACCTCGCCGTCCAGCTCCAGCACCAAGCGCAGCACGCCGTGCGCGGCCGGATGCTGCGGGCCGAAGTTCATCGTGTAGTTGCGGATTTCCGCGCCGGCCATGCTTAGTTCTCCTGCCAACGGTCGGCCGCCTCGGCGCCCGCCTGCGCGTAGCGCGCGTCCTCGCGGATCACGCGCGCCACGGTGACGCGCGGCTCGATCGACACCGGCTGGTAGATGACGCGCTTCTGCTCGGGGTCGTAGCGCACCTCGACGTTGCCGATCAGCGGGAAGTCCTTGCGGAACGGATGGCCGACGAAGCCGTAGTCGGTGAGGATGCGGCGCAGGTCCGGGTGGCCCTCGAAGACGATGCCGAACAGGTCGAACGCCTCGCGCTCGAACCAGTTGGCGCCAGTCCACACGCCGGTCAGCGAGGGCACCACCGGCAGCGCGTCGTCCGCGCAGAAGCAGCGTACGCGCAGGCGCCGGTTGTGGCTGATCGACAGCAGGTGCACGACCACCGCAAAGCGCCGCGGCACGGCGGTTTCGCGCGGGCGCTCGACCCAGTTGAAGCGGCCCGGTCCCAGCCCCTCGACGCCGCGCGAGAATCCGGTGCCGGTGGTCTCCTGCGAAGTACGCCACTCGTCCTCGCCGTAGCCGAGGTAGTCGACGCCGCACAGGTCGATCAGTTGCTCGAAGCGCAGCTCAGGATCGTCGCGCAGCGCGGTGGCGATGCCGACCAGGTCGTCGGCGGCCACCTCGATGGTGGTTTCGCCGAGGCGGGTGGCGACGCCGGCGATGCGCTCGCCGAAGCGCGCGGCAAGGCGCTCGGCCAAGGTGCTCGGCGCTGCGGGGGCAGGCGTGGCTTCACTCATGGCGATTCACTCAGCGCGCAAAGGTGTTGGTGCGGCGGATCTTCTTCTGCAGCTGCAGGATGCCGTGGATCAGCGCCTCGGCCGTGGGTGGACAACCCGGCACATAGACGTCCACCGGCACGATGCGGTCGCAGCCGCGCACCACGGAATAGGAATAGTGGTAGTAGCCGCCGCCGTTCGCGCACGAGCCCATCGAGATCACCCACTTCGGCTCGGGCATCTGGTCGTAGACCTTGCGCAGCGCCGGCGCCATCTTGTTGACCAGGGTGCCGGCCACGATCATCACGTCGGACTGGCGCGGCGAAGGGCGGTAGATCACGCCGTAGCGGTCGAGGTCGAGGCGCGCCGCGCTGGCGTGCATCATCTCGACAGCGCAGCAGGCCAGGCCGAACGTCACCGGCCACATCGAGCCGGTACGCGCCCAGTTCACCAGCGCGTCGAGCGAGGTGGTCACGAAACCGCGATCCACGACCGGATTCTCGTCGGTCGCCGGACGCAAGATGTCGTCCACCTGCCCCAGCGGCGAGGGGTTGTGCATCACCTCGTCGAGTTTCGAGATCACTCCCATTCGAGCGCCCCTTTCTTCCAGACGTACACGAAGCCGACCACCAGCAGGGCGAGGAACAGGGCCATCTCGACCAGCGCGGTCACGCCGATCTTGGCGAACACGACCGCCCACGGGAACAGGAACGCGATTTCGAGATCGAAGATGATGAACAGGATCGCGATCAGGTAGTAGCGCACGTCGAACTTCATGCGCGCGTCCTCGAACGCCTCGAAACCGCACTCGTAGGGCGCGAGCTTCTCGGCACTCGGGCGCTTCGGCCCGAGCAGCGTGCCGAGCAGCAGCAGCGCGACGCCGATGCCGGTGGCGACCACAAGGAACAGCAGGACAGGCCAGTATTCGGCTAGCACGGCTCAGCGAACCTCCGCGCCGCGGGGCGCATCAGTGGCCGCTCGCGCGGCCGATCGTTACGGTGGTGCCCAGGAGAGGACTCGAACCTCCACGACTTGCGTCGCTACCACCTCAAGGTAGTGCGTCTACCAATTCCGCCACCTGGGCATTGACACTCGATCAATCTTTCTTCGCTGGCTCGCCTGGACCGGGCTTGCCGTCCGCCGACGTGGCCGCAGCGGCCGGCGGTGCGGTAGCGCGCGGCACCTCGCTGCCCGCCGCCGGCGCACCCGACTTCGCCGGGGCGGCAGGCACCGCCGTACCGGCCATCACGCCGAGATCGTCACCCGGCTTCTTGGCGCCACCGTGGCTCACGTAGATGCCCATGCCGAGGCTGAGCAGCAAGAACAAGCCCGAGAGCACCCACGTCGTGCGGGTGAGGAAGTTGCTGGAGCCGCGCGCACCGAACACGGTGGCGGAAGCGCCGCCGCCGAAGCCCGAGCCCGCATCCGCGCCGGCGCCGCGCTGGATCAGGATCAGCACGATCATCGCCGCGGCGATCAGGATGTAGAAGACGCTGAAGATGGTGATCATGTCCTTCCGTCCGGCTGCGTGTTCAGCGCGCGGCCTGGCAGATCGCGAGAAAATCGGCCGCCGCCAGCGCGGCGCCGCCAATCAGGCCGCCATCGACGTCGGGTTGCGCGAAAAGGTCCGCGGCATTCGCGGGCTTGACGCTGCCGCCGTAGAGGATGCGGGTCAGCATTGAAATTCTAGCATCGGCCTTCGCCAGTTGGCTACGGACGAAGGCATGCACGTCCTGCGCCTGCGCCGGGCTCGCGGTGCGTCCGGTACCGATCGCCCACACCGGCTCGTAGGCGACGACGATGCGCTCGAACGCGCCGATGCCGCAGCGCTCCAGCACGGCGCCGAGCTGGCGCCCGATCACCGCTTCGGTGCGGTCCGCCTCGCGTTCGGCGAGCGTCTCGCCCACGCACAGCACGGGCACCAGGCCGGCGCCCAGCGCCGCCGCGACCTTCGCCGCCACCCGCGCATCGCTTTCGCCGTGATACTGGCGGCGCTCGGAATGCCCGGCCAGGGCGTAGCGGCAGCCGACGTCGGCCAGCATCGTCGCCGCGACCTCGCCGGTGTAGGCGCCCTGTTCCGCGTGCTCGCTGACGTCCTGGCCGCCGACGCCCAGGCCGCGGCTTGCGCAGGTCGCGGCAAGCTCCGCAAGATACGGAAACGGCGGGAAGACGGCGATCTCGGGACCGGCCGGCATGTTCGCCGCGATTTCCGCGACCAATCCGGCAGCCTGCTTGCGCGAGCCGTGCATCTTCCAGTTACCGGCGACGAATTTCCTGCGCATCGGGGGCACCCGGCTAGGCAAAGGCCGCGAAGGATACCGGCCCGCCGCCGCAGCATGCAACGCAACCCGTCCACGGAGAGACCATGCAGACGACACCGCACCCGCGCCGCGCCCTCGTCACCGGCGCATCGTCCGGCATCGGCGCGGCATTCGCGCGTGCGCTGGCCGCACGCGGCCACGCGTTGGTGCTGACGGCGCGACGCGCCGAACGGCTCGACGCGCTGGCCGCCGAGCTGCGCCAGCGGCACGGCGTCGAGGTCGCCGCGATGCCGGCCGATCTCGCCGATCCGCAGGCGCCGGCGCATCTCGCCGACGCGCTGGCGCTGCGCGGCCTGCACGTCGACACGCTGATCAACAACGCCGGCTACGGCGTGCCCGGCACGTTCGAAGCCAGCCCCTGGCAGCGCCACGCCGACTTCATCCAGGTGCTGATGACCGCGCCGACCGAACTGGCGCACCGCCTGCTGCCCGGCATGCGCGCGCGCGGCCACGGGCGCATCGTCAACGTCGCCTCGCTGGCCGGCCACCTGCCCGGCTCCACCGGGCATACGCTGTACGCCGCGTCCAAGGCCTACCTGATCAGGTTTTCGCAGTCGCTGGCGCTGGAGAACCGCGCGCACGGCGTGCACGTCTGCGCGTTGTGTCCCGGCTTCACCTACAGCGAATTCCACGACGTCACCGGCGCCCGCGCGCTGGTGTCGAAGATGCCGCGCTACATGTGGATGGACGCCGACACCGTGGCGGCGCAGGGTCTGGATGCGGTCGAGCGCGGCGACGTCGTGTACGTCAACGGCCGCGTCAACCGCGCGATCAAGGCACTGTTCGGGCTGCTGCCGGACGGCCTCGCGCTGAAACTGATCGCGCGCCGCTCGCGCGATTTCCGCGTGCTCGATTGACGCGGCGAGCCGCCGGCAGGCGCATGGCAACCGTAGGGTGGGCTCAAGCCCACCCTTCGGGTGCGTCGGCTGCGAACGACGGGGAGCTGAAGCCCACCCGGGCTAGATCAGGCGGATCTCGCGCAAACGCTGCTGCAGGTAGCCGTGCGCGGTGATCGGCTCGGGATAGCGGCTGGGGTTGTCGGCGCTGACGCAGGACGGCAGCACGTCGATCAGGAAATCCGGATTCGGGTGCAGGAAGAACGGCACCGAGTAGCGTGGCCTGCGCGCGTTGGCGCCGGGCGGGTTGACCACGCGGTGCGTGGTCGAAGGGTACGCGTGGTTGGTCAGGCGCTGCAGCATGTCGCCGATGTTGACCACGATGGCGTCGCCCTGCGTGGTGATCGGCAGCCACGCGCCCTCGCGGGTCAGCACCTCCAGGCCTTCCGCGCTGGCGCCGACCAGCAGGGTGATCAGGTTGATGTCCTCGTGCGCACCGGAGCGCACGTTGGGGACGTCGCCCCGTTCGATCGGCGGGTAGTGGATCGGGCGCAGGATCGAATTGCCGCAGTCGGTCTTGTCGTCGAACCAGCGCTCCGGCAGGCCGATGTGCAGGGCCAGCGCGCGCAGCACGCGCGTGCCGAGCTGGTCCAGCGCCTGGTACAGCGCGTAGCCGCGCTCGCGGAAGCCGGGCACCTCCGCCGGCCACAGGTTGGGCGCCATGACCGCGGCGTGCTTCGCGTCGCGCGGGATCTCGCGGCCGATGTGCCAGAACTCCTTGAGGTCGGGGTGGCGGCTGTCCCTGGCGGTCTCCACGCCGAACGGCGTGTAGCCGCGCGCGCCGCCGCCGCCCGGCACGTGATACTTCATCTTCACGTCCGTCGGCAGCGCGAAGAAACGCCTGAACGCGTCGTAGGCGCCGTCGATCAACGCCACGGGGATGCCGTGGCCGCCGATGCAGCAGAAGCCGAATTCGCGATAGGCGGCGCCGAGCTCCGCCACGAAGGCGGTGCGGTCGCCGTCGTAGCGGCGGATGTCGAGGGTCGGAACCTGCCGCACGCTCATGCCGTCTGCGCCTGCGTGCGCGCCGCGCTGCGCACCGCGTCGGCGAGTTGTGCGACCAATTGCCGCACCTCGTCCGCGTCCGCCGCCTCGACGGTAACGCGCACCACCGGCTCGGTGCCGGACGGCCGGAGCACGACCCGGCCGCGCCCTTCCAGCGCGCGCTGCGCCGCGCCGAGCGCCTGCTGCACGGTGGCGGCCGCAACCAGCGCGGCGCCGCCCGCCGCGGCGACGTTGACCGTGGTCTGCGGCAGCTTGTGCAGGCCTTCGCGCGCCTGCGCCAGCGTGCAGCCGGCGCGCATCAGCGCGTCGAGCACGGCCAGCGCGCAGACGAGGCCGTCGCCGGTGCTGGCGCGGTCGAGGCACAGGATGTGGCCCGAGGTCTCGCCGCCCAGCACGCCGCCGTGCTCGCGCAACTGCTGCAACACGTAGCGGTCGCCGACCCTGGCACGCAGGAACGGCACGTCCATCCGCGCCAGCGCGCGCTCCAGGCCGTAGTTGCTCATCAGCGTGCCGACCACCGGACCGCGCAGCAGGCCGCGCGCGCGCCAGTCGCAGGCCAGCACGTAGAGCAGGTCGTCGCCGTCGGCGAGCGCGCCGGCGTGATCGACCATCTGCACGCGGTCGCCATCGCCGTCGAAGGCGATGCCGAGGTCGGCGCCCTGCTCGCGCACCGCCCGCATCAGCGCACCCGGCCTGGTCGAGCCGACGTCGCGGTTGATGTTGAAGCCGTCCGGCGCGCAGCCGATCGTGACGACCTCGGCGCCCAGCTCGGCGAACACGTGCGGCGCGACCTGGTAGGTGGCGCCGTGCGCGCAGTCGACCACCAGCTTCATGCCGCGCAGGCTGAACCCGGCCGGCAGCGTGGCCTTGCAGTACTCGGCGTAGCGCGCCGAGGCGTCCGCCACCCGCAGCGCCTTGCCGAGGCGCTCGGGCGGCACGGTGAGGAACGGCGCGTCGACCTCGCGTTCGATCGCCACCTCGACCGCGTCGTCCAGCTTCTCGCCCTGCGCCGAGAAGAACTTGACGCCGTTGTCCTGGTGCGGATTGTGCGAGGCGCTGATCACGATGCCGGCGCTGGCGCGCAGCGAGCGGGTCAGGTAGGCGACCGCCGGCGTCGGCATCGGCCCGAGCAGGCGCACGTCGGCGCCGGCGGCGACCAGGCCGGCCTCCAGCGCGGACTCGAACATGTAGCCGGACACGCGCGTGTCCTTGCCGATCAGTACGCTGGCGCGGCCGTCGGCTCCGCCCAGCACGGCGCCGGCGGCGCGGCCCAGCTTGAGCATGAACTCCGCGGTGATCGGCCACTCGCCGACGCGGCCGCGGATGCCGTCGGTGCCGAAGTATTTGCGGGACTCGGGACTCGGGACTCGGGACTCGGGCAGGGGGTCGCTAACTTGAGGCTCGGGTGCTGGGGCCGGCGCGACAGCATACCGCTTGTGGGGGCGGCCTCGGCCGTGGCGGCGCAAGTCCGGTCGGGGCCGAAGCCCCGCCCGCAGCCGAAGCCAGGCGCTCAGTCGTCGTCGCCCCAGCGCGGCTTCGCCGCTGCGGGCGCACGCGCGGGCGCGCCCGCGCCCGCCGCCACCGCCTGCCATACCGCCAGCGCGTCGCGGGTGGCGGCGACATCGTGCACGCGCACGATGCGCGCGCCGCGCTGTACGGCGATCAGCGCCGCCGCGACCGAACCCGTGGCGCGTTCGTCCGGTGCCTTGCGCCCGGTCAGCGCGCCGATCATCGACTTGCGCGACAGCCCGACCAGCAGCCCGGCGCCGAGATCGCGGAAGCGCTCCAGCGCGCGCAGCAGCGCCAGGTTGTGCTCGAGGGTCTTGCCGAAGCCGAAGCCGGGATCGACCAGCACGCGCTTGCGCTCGATGCCGGCCATCTCGCAGGCGAACAGGCGCTCGGTCAGGAAACGGTGCACCTCGGCGGCCACGTCGTCGTAATGCGGCGCCTCCTGCATGCTGCGCGGCTCGCCCTGCATGTGCATCACGCACACCGGCACCTTCAGTTCCGCCGCGGCGTCGAGCGCGCCTTCGCGGCGCAGCGCGTACACGTCGTTGATCAGGCCGGCGCCGGCGGCGACCGCCGCGCGCATCACTTCCGGCTTGGAAGTGTCGACCGCGATCGGCACCGACACGCGCGCGGCGACCGCCTCGATCACCGGCACCACGCGCGCGATTTCGGCGGCGGCGTCCACCGCCTCCGCCCCGGGGCGCGTGGACTCGCCGCCGACGTCGAGCAGGTCGGCGCCCTCCTCGACCATGCGCAGCGCATGCTCGACCGCGCGCGCAGGGTCGAGATAGCGACCGCCGTCGGAGAACGAGTCGGGGGTGACGTTGAGGATGCCGCAGACGCGCGGGCGATCCAGCGCCAGCGCGCGGCCGGCGCAATCGAGGGTCGGCGTGGTGTCGAACATGCGGCGTGCCGCTCGCGCAGGAGAGCGGCGCCGGCCCGACCGGCCGGCGCCGCGTCTTCTCAGTGCTGACCGGCGGGCGCGCCGACCGTGCTGCCGGCCTCGCGGCCGGCGGCGCTGCCGCTGCCGCCGTTGCCGGAGCCGCCGCTCGGCGCGCGCCAGTCGCGCGGCGGGCCGGGCTCGCGGCCGGCCATGATCGCGTCGATCTGCTCGCGGTCGATGGTCTCGTACTGCAGCAGCGCCTGCGCCATCGCGTGCAGCTTGTCCATGTCGCGGGTGAGGATGGCCTTGGTGCGCTGGTAGGCGCCGTCGAGGATCTCGCGCACGACCTCGTCGATCTTGCGCGCGGTCTCGTCGGCGACGTTCTTGTGCTGGGTCACCGAGCGGCCGAGGAACACCTCCTCGTCCTGCTCGCCGTAGGTCACCGGGCCCATCACCGTGGACAGGCCCCACTTGGTGACCATGTTGCGCGCCATGCGCGTGGCGCGCTCGATGTCGTTGGAGGCGCCGGTGGTGACCTTCTCCTCGCCGAAGATCAGCTCCTCGGCGACGCGGCCGCCGTACAGCGAGCACAACTGGCTCTCGATCGCGGTCTTGCTGAGGCTGTAGCGGTCGTTCTCCGGCAGGAACATGGTCACGCCCAGCGCGCGGCCGCGCGGGATGATCGTGACCTTGTGCACCGGATCGTGGTCGGGCACCGACAGGCCGACGATGGCGTGGCCGGCCTCGTGGTAGGCGGTCAGGCGCTTCTCGTCCTCGCTCATCGCCAGCGAGCGCCGCTCGGCGCCCATCATGATCTTGTCCTTGGCGCGCTCGAAGTGGGCCATGCCGACCTCGCGCGCGTTCTCGCGCGCGGCGAACAGCGCCGCCTCGTTGACCAGGTTGGCGAGGTCCGCGCCGGAGAAGCCCGGCGTGCCGCGCGCGATCACCATCGGCTCGACGTCGGTCGCGACCGGTACCTTGCGCATGTGCACCTTGAGGATCTGCTCGCGGCCGCGCACGTCGGGCAGGCCGACCACCACCTGGCGGTCGAAGCGGCCCGGGCGCAGCAGCGCCGGGTCGAGCACGTCCGGGCGGTTGGTGGCGGCGATCACGATGATGCCCTCGCTGCCCTCGAAGCCGTCCATCTCGACCAGCAGCTGGTTCAGCGTCTGCTCGCGCTCGTCGTGACCGCCGCCCAGGCCGGCGCCACGGTGGCGGCCGACCGCGTCGATCTCGTCGATGAAGATGATGCACGGCGCGTGCTTCTTCGCCTGCTCGAACATGTCGCGCACGCGCGCGGCGCCGACGCCGACGAACATCTCGACGAAATCGGAACCGGAAATGGTGAAGAACGGCACCTTGGCCTCGCCGGCGATGGCCTTGGCCAGCAGCGTCTTGCCGGTGCCCGGCGGGCCGACCATCAGCACGCCGCGCGGGATCTTGCCGCCGAGCTTCTGGAACTTGCCGGGGTCGCGCAGGAAGTCGACCAGCTCCTTGACGTCCTCCTTGGCCTCCTCGCAACCGGCCACGTCGGCGAAGGTGACCTTGACCTGGTCCTCGCCCTGCAGGCGCGCGCGCGAGCGTCCGAACGCCATTGCGCCGCGGCCGCCGGCGCCGGACTGCATCTGCCGCATGAACCAGATCAGCAGGCCGATGAAGATCAGGAACGGCACCCAGTCGAGCAGGATGCGCAGCAGCGAGACGCCGTTGTCGGACGGTTCCTGGCGCACCTGCACGCTGTGCTTTTCGAGCAGCGGCTGCAGCGCATCGTCGCCGGACACCGGGATCACGCTGCGCAACGGCGTGCCGTCCTTGAGCTTGCCGGTCACCGTGGTCGGCAGGTTGGCGCTCAGCGTGATGCTCTGCACGTTGTTGTTCTGGACCTGCTGCTTGAAGTCCGAATACGGCATGTCCTGCGCCGAGCTGCTGCGCGGATTGAAGCTCTGGAACACGGTCAACAGCACGACCGCGATCACCAGCCAGAGCAGCACGTTCTTGGCCATGTCGTTCATTCGGACTCTCACTCTTCGGGCCGCCGCTCAGCCGCGGCGGCCGGTCGCCAGCGCGTAGACCTCGCGCGAACGGGCGCGCGAGGCCTTCGGTTTACGCATGGTCACGCGCTCGAACTCCGCGCGCAACCTGCGCAGGTACTCGTCGAAACCCGTTCCCTGGAACAGTTTCACCAGGAACGCTCCGCCCGGCTTCAGCCAGGCGCAGGCGAACTCCAGGGCCAGTTCAGCCAGTTCCATCGCCCGCGCCTGATCGGCCACGGCCACACCGGTCATATTGGGGGCCATGTCGGACAGGACAAGGTCGACCTTCTGCCCGCCCAGCAGGCTTTCCAACTGTTTCAGCACGGCTTCTTCGCGGAAGTCGCCCTGCAGGAACCCGACCCCGGCGATGCCCTGCATCGGCAGGACGTCCAGCGCGATCACGCGGCCGCTGTCGCCGAGGCGCTCGCGCACGACCTGCGACCAGCCGCCCGGCGCGGCGCCGAGGTCGACCACGGCGATGCCCGGCTTCAGCAGGCGGTCGCGCTCGATCAGTTCCTCGAGCTTGAACGCCGCGCGCGAACGCAGGCCCTGCGCCTGCGCGCGCTTGACGTAGACGTCGTCGAAATGCTCCCGCAGCCAGCGGGCGCTGCTCTTGCTGCGCGGCATGATGGAATCGACGGGCGCAGGCGCGCGCACAGGGGAGGATGGCCGCATGATAACCTTTTCGTCTTCACCGCCGCGATCGCGAACCTGAACGATGCCGCTCTCTCCGACCCAGCGCCGCTACCTGCGCGGCCTCGCCCATCCGCTCAAGCCGGTGATCCTGCTCGGCGCCAAGGGCGTCAGCGACGCCGTGCTGAAGGAACTCTCGCTCGCGCTCGACCACCACGAGCTGATCAAGGTCAAGCTGGCCGGCGAAGACCGCCCGGCGCGCCAGGCGCAGGTGCAGGCGCTGCTCGACGGCAGCGGCGCCGAGCTGGTGCAGCAGATCGGCCATATCGCCTGCCTGTACCGCCGCAACGCCGACGAGCCGAAACTGGCGCTGCCGCGCTGAGGGAGTCGCTGCCGTGGAACTCAACCTCGAACGACCCGGCGAATACCTGTTCGTGCGCCGCGGCGACGCGCACAGCGTCACCGTCGTCGACCACGTGCTCACGCGCAGCTTCGTGCTGGCACGCGAGACGCTGATCGAGGACTGGCCGGTGGCGGACGTGCAGGCGATCGACGAGGCGCAGCTTGCGCCGATCTTCGCGCTGCAGCCCGAGGTCGTGCTGCTCGGCACCGGCGCGCGCCAGCGCTTTCCCGCGCAGGCGATCGTGGCCGCGTTCCTGCAGCGCCGCGTCGGCGTCGAGGTGATGGACAACGCCGCCGCCAGCCGCACCTACAACGTCCTCGCCAGCGAGGGGCGGCACGTGGTCGCGGCGTTCATCCTCGAATAGGCCGGGAGGCGCGCGGCGGGCGCCGCAGGACGGGGAACACGGCTCAGCCACCCTGGCGCCGCTCAGCGCGGCGGCAGGTAATCCAGCGGATCGACCGGCTTGCCGTCGCGGCGCACCTCGAAATGCAGCTCGTCGCGCGGCGCACCGCTGGCGCCCATCTCGGCGATCTGCTGGCCGGCGGCGACGCGGTCGCCTTCCTTGACCAGGCGCCGCCGATTGTGGCCGTAGGCCGACAGGTAGCTGTCCGAGTGCTTGACGATGATCAGCTCGCCGTAGCCGATCAGGCCGTTGCCGCTGTAGACCACGGTGCCATCGGCGGCCGAGCGCACCGGATCGCCGGACTTGCCGGCGATGTCGATGCCCTGGCGCGTCGGATCGCCGCCCTGGAAACGGGACAGCAGCGCACCGTCGGCGGGCCAGCGCCAGGCGACGCCGTCGACGCTGCGCGCGCCGGCCGGCACCGGCGCCGCCGCGGTCGGCGCCGCGACCGCCGCACTCTGCTCAGC